>DATKFK010000357.1:0-9890 GCA_035544375.1 Thermoanaerobaculia bacterium | reverse complement strand
CGCCACCAGCCGGCCGGCGATCAGCACCCCGGCCCCGGCTGCCGGGCGCGGCGAGCCCAGCGAGACGGCGAGCGCCAGCGTGGAGGCGACGCGGAGGGCGAGCGCTGCTGCGACCCGAGGACGGACACGGCGCGGCTGCATGAGAGCTCCACCGGACGCTGGACCCGAGCGATCCAATCCGCTGGCGAGCCGGTATTCGCTACACCATTATACAAAACGCAGCTGTATCGAGATCTCGCGACCGGACCGGCGGACTGGCGCCCACCCCGGGCGGCGCCAAATCAGAAGTCCACGTAGCCGTTGGCGGTCCGCACCTTGCAGCCGGGTTCGGACACCTGGACCTTGACCGTGTGCCAGGAACCGTCGCTCTTGAGGTTGCTCGGGTAGTAGCCGATCGCGAACTGCTCCCTCAGCTCCTGCATGATGCCGCGGAAGACGGGCTCGATCTCGGCAGTGCGGTCGACCCTCTGGATGCGGCCGCCGCTCTCCTCGACCGCCCGCTCGAGGTCGCGGTAGTCCTTGTCGTTCTCGGCGTGCCCGCGCCAGGAGCTGGTGTAGGACTTGTGCTTGCCGCCGCCGTCGAGCTGGATCCAGTAGATCAGCGATTGGCTGGTGCGCGCCTTGCGCAGCACGTCGGTCATCGACAGCACGCTGTTGACGTCCGCGCCGTCGGACAGCAGCACCACCACCCGCCGCCCCTGGCGGCCTTCGAGCAGTTTGAGCGACATGTACAGGAAGTCGTTGACCGCGGTGCCGCCGCGCGCCTCGACGCCGGCCAGCGACTGCTCGAGGTCGGAGTGATCGGCGGTGAAGTCGGTGACCCGCAACAGCTGGTCCGAGAACAGCGCCAGCATCGCCTGGTCGAGCGGCCGCATGCCGCCGATGAACGCCCGCGCGCCGCTTTCGGCCGCGGCCAGCAGCTCGCCCCGCATGCTCTCGCTCGAATCGAGCAGCAGCACGGCGGTGATCGGCAGCTCGCCCTTGTCGAAGGCGACGATCTTCTGCTCCTGGCCGTTGTCCAGGACCCGGAAGTGCTGCTGCTCGAGGCCGAGAGTGCGGGCGCCGCGCTGCATCACGGTGATGAACAGCTGTTGCAGCCGCACGTTCATCTGCTCGTCGATGCGCACCGGCAGGGTGACCACCCGGTCGGCCGCGCTGGCGCCCGAGGCGCCGTACACGACGGCGCGGAACTCGCGCTCGCGGTTGTCCTCGCCGACCTCGGCCACGACCCGGAAGGGAGGCCGCCGCACCAACCCGACCGCCTTGCCGTCGACCAGGAACTCGACGCGATCGACGGCCTCGTTGCCCGCCACCTGCACCTCGAAGATCACCTGCCCGAACACCGGTTGCTGCGGCGCCGGCGCCAGGATCTTGACCCGCACCGCCGCCGCGGCCGGCAGCGCCGCCAGCAGCAGCGCCACCAACCAGCAGCTGGCGGCCCGCTCGCCGCCGGCTCGCCCGGCGCCCGCCCGCTCGCCGCCACAGCGCGGCTTCATCGACCTGGCGGCCCGCTCGCCACCAACCCACCCGCCTCCGGCCCGCCCGCCGCCACACCGCCGCTTCATGGCCGCTGCTCCCGGATATTGGGCGCCTGGCCGGGCGGCGCCGCCGCGGCCTCGGCGGGCGCTGCCGCGGTTTTCGCCAGCGCCTCGGCCAGCACCCGCATGCGCGAGCTGGCGTTCTGCTCGAAGAAGCTGCGCGATACGGCCACGCTGTCGGCGGTCGTATTGTTGTAGCGGAAGCGCGCGCCTTCCTCGACCGTCCCCACCTCGAGCGCCGGGATCTCCTCGACCAGCTGCCGTCCTTCCCGGATCTTGCCCTGCCGATCGAGCAGCGCCGCCAGCTGCACCCGCAGGCGGATGCTCGTCGGGAACCTCTCCAGGCCGGCGCGCAGCACCTGTTCCGCCCGCGCGAAGGCCTCCTGCCGCTCCTCGATACGCGCCAGCTCCTGGATGGCGACGGGTTTGACCCAGGAGTCTGAAGCTTCGGCGATCAGCCCCTCGAGCAGCGTCGCCGCCTCCGCCGCCTTGTGCAAGCGGCCGAGATTGACCGCCAGCCGCAGGCGGGCTTCGGCATTCTTGGGATCGATCGCCAAGACCTTGCGCAGCCATTCGGCGGCCGCCTGGTACTGCTCGAACTTCTCGTAGGTGACGCCGAGCCGCAGGGCCGGGACGACGTTGTGCGGGTCGAGGGCGGCAGCCTCGGTGTACAGCGTCGCCGCCGTCTGGTGCTGCGAGCCGCGTTGCAGCAGCTCGGCCAGGGTGGTCAGCAGGTGGCTGGCCACCAGGGCGGCGCCCTGGCTGCCCGATTGCTGGCGGTAGAGGATCGCCAGGTCGTGGACCATGGCCCGGGAATGGTTCTCGACCAGGGCGTGGCCCTTGGCGTTCTCGTTCGAGTACAGCTGAAAGACCTCGAAATGCAGCCGGGCGATCGGCAGCAGCACCTCGAGATCCGCGCCCGCCACCTGGTCGATGACCTTTTCCTCGGCCCGCAGCAGGCGTTTGGCCGAGGTCGGGTCCTTGTCGTTGACCACCGCCGTCTCGAGCGCGGCGAGCTCGCTCCAGGCCTTTTCGGCCTTGCCCTCCGCCCAGTGCACCAGCACCTGCCGGTAGAGCGCCTGCACCCGCTCCGGCTTCGGCTTTTCGCCCGGCGCCAGGGGCGCCACCGGCGCCGCCGGCGGCGCCAGCCCGGGACGGTCTCGGGGACCGCCGGGAATTCCGAAGCCGGCCCCGGGACGGCGCCCACCCTGCGGCGGCACCGCACCGGGCGCCCACGGGTCGGCGGTGTTGAAGAGGACGCCCGCCCACGGGTCGTCGGCGGCCGGCGGCGCCGGTGCCGGCGGCGGCAGCGCCGGGGAGGGTACCGTCGGCAAATTGGTGGAGGTCGCCACCCCCGAGGCGCTCGACGATTGCTGCATGCTCTTGGGCACCACGGTCGTCGAGTCGGCAGCGGCGCTCGCCGCCGCCGCCAGGCCGAGTGCCCCTGCCAGGCCGAGCGCGGCAGGCAACCGCGCGGCAAGGAGCCCGTAGCGCGGCGGGCAACCGCGGCGCGGCGGGCAACCCGGACCTTTCCCACGAGCGCCGGGCGAAGCCCCGGCTGCCGGACGTCTCGATGAGCTACAGCTCATGGGCCAACCCTCCTTCGTGGCAGCAAGAACCTACCAGCCGGCTCTCCCGCCGGCCAGCCGCGGACAGCTCAACTTGCAGAAAGCTCTTGCGGCAACACGAGAAACCTCTACCCGATGCCACCGTATCACCAATCGAAATGAAGAATCAAGCAGCACGTCTCTCAATTGCCAAAACGAGAGCTGAAATTTCATCCACTGCTCTCGTTTTGAAGCAGCAGCGCGACGACCGAGAGTGCAAGAGCGGAACCCATGCCGGGTCCCGGCGCCGGCCGGCCGCAGGCTTCGGCGCCGGGGAGTGAGAGGAGAGCGGGAAGCAGCAGCGGGTTGTGCCGCCCGGGGGGCCGGACCGCCGCCCGGGGCCGCGCCTCGCCACCCGGCCGCACCGGTATAGCCGGGCGGCGGGGCGGCGAGGTCCGACGTCAGTGATGCTTGTGGCCGTGGCCGCCTTGCGGCTCGGCGAGCACCGACTCCAGGTTCCGCATCGCTTCCGCCGTGAAGAGATACCGCGTCCATACCTGTGGTTGTGCGGCGCCGGCGCTCGCGGCGTCCAGCAACTCGAGATCGCCGCCGCGCACCGCGGCCGGGCTGGCGTCCGCGGTGCCGAAGATCGCCCCCGACAGGTCGCCCTCGGGGATGGAGGCGCCGAACTGCGCGTTGATCGCGGCGATGAAGGCGTTGGCGACGTAGGCGTAGCCGAAGCGGGTCGGGTGCACGCCGTCGTAGGAGAAGACGCCGCCGGTCAGGAAGCTGGCGTTGAAGGGAATGCCGCCAACCTCGATGCCGGTCGAGGCCAGCTGCTTGAGCAGCGAATTGACGTCCACGTAGGCGGCCCCTATCTGCTGGGCGGTCGCCTGGATGACCGCATTGAACTGCGCGACGCGGGCGTCGATCGTGGCCGCGTCCGCGGCCAGCAGGACGTCGGAGGCGGGCAGCGGCAGGCCGGTGCCGATGGGCTGCGGGATGCCCAGCCCCTTGGCGAGGTCCGCGCTGGCGGACAGCAGCACGTGGTCGCCGGGACCGAGCAGGCCCTTGGGGCCGATCAGCGGCACCGTGCCGCCGTTGAAGATCACCGGCTGGTTGGTCGTGGGATTGACCAGGATCGGCGGGATGGTGGTGACGAAGGGGATGCTGGTGACGTCAGGGATGTTGGCCAGCGCCATCTTGGCGTGGGTCATCGTGGTGATCGCGCCGACGATCGTCGTGTAATCGGCCTGGAAATTCGCGAGCGGGGTCAGGAGCGCCACGTTGCCGCTGGTCGCCGCGCCCAGCGCGTCGTTGTTGCCGATCCACAGGGTGACGAAGCTGGGCTTCGAGCCGATCACCTCCGCGAGCTGCGTGCCGAAGCCGCGGAGGATGAGGTCGTGGAGGCCCGGATGGCCGGTCCCCGGGACGTCGCTCGAGACCGTGATCATCGAGTGCAGGGTCTCGCCGGGAACCGCGAGGTTGTTGTAGAGACGCGGCAGGTTGATGTTTTCGGGACTCCCCTGGCCCGCCGCGGGCAGGATCACGGCCGGGAAGAGGCCGTGCAGCTGCAGGATGCCGGGGATGCCGGGCGGCGACACCAGCGGCTGCTCGAAATCGGCGGCGCCGGCGGTCGCCTGGGCGGCGATGATCGACGGATAGCTGTGCTTTTGGGAGATGTCGATCAGGCTGGCGCTCTGGAAGCCGGCGGTCAGGCTGTCGCCGGCGGAGACGTAGTTGGAGAAGTCGGCGGAACCGGTATCGACGGCGAACGCCGCCGCCGGAACCAGCAGAACGAGCGCCAGGAGGAGGACGAGGGTTCTTGCGCGGTACATGAGCATTTTCTCCTCGCGAACAGTGCTACTGGTGGAAGCCGATGGTCAAGCTGACCAGCAGGGCCTTGGTGCTGTAGGTCCCGAAGAACGGTCCCTGCGGGTCGTCGGCGAACGACTTGGCGCGCGTACGGTCGGCGAAGAACAGGTACATGACCCCCAGATCGACGTCGATGGGGTTGCCGCGGAAGCCGATGCCGGCGGTGACGCCGTTGCGGTTGGCGTCGGGCAGCAGCGGATTGACCACCTCCTCGGGCTGCGGCGTCTGGTCCCAGACGTAGCCGAGCCGCCACTGCCAGGTGGGGCTGGAAGCCCAGTTGAGGCCGGCGCGCACGGCATACGAATTCTTCCACCGCTGGATGATGTCGCTGTTCGGCAGCTGGCCGTTGGGGAAGGTGATCGGCACGTCCACCAGCTTGCTCCAGCCCCAGTAGTTGCCGTCGAGCTCGACGGTCAGGTCCGGCATCGCCTTGAAGGCGAAGCCGAGGTTCGCGAAATCGGGGTACTTGATCTGGGTCTTGACCGGGATGCTGGTGTTGTACGGCAGCTGCAGCGCGAGGACCTGGTCGAAGAACGGGTCGCCGCTGCTGCGCGGGAAGAGGATGGCGTCGCCGGTGTAGTTGACGGTGATCGCGCTGCGATAGGAGCCGCCCCACGAGAGCCAGGGGGTCGGCTTGTTCAAGAACCCGACGTCGAAGCCATAGCCGTTGTCGTACTTGCTCTTTAGCTTGATCTTGGCGGCGTTGACCGTGGTGAAAGTGAAGGGATCGTTGGCGGGCACGTCACGCTCGAGCTGGACCTCGCTGAGGCGAGCGATGAAGCCGGCGCCGATCCCCAGCTCGGGGGTCACCTGCCAGGCGACGGTCGGATTGATGTCGATGTCTTTGATCGAGGCCAGGGTGGAAAGGTAGCGGCCCGCGAAGGTGTCGGGGTTCTGCCACCGGGTCTGGAGGCCGAACGGGGATTCGATGCCGATGCCCAGCTTGAGCTGCGGCGTGATCGGCTGCACCCAGTAAGCGTGCGGCGGGAACGCGTGCAGCTTCTGCTGCGAGGCGGTGTAGCCATCGCCGGGGAACGGGTTGGCGCCCTTGAACTTCGCGCTGGTGAACGTGATGTAGGTGGCGCCGACCGAGCCCGACGCCTTGTCGAAGAACGCCATGCCTCCCGGGTTGTAATAGATGACGGCGGGATCGTCCGACTGGGCGGCCACGGCGTCGGCCATGCCGGTCGCCTTGGCGCTCTGTTCGGAGATGCTGAACCCTGCCGCGAACACCGGGCGGAGTGGGGTGGCCGCCAGCGCGGCCAGCAGGGCCAGCGCGCCGATGCCCAATGTTCTAGAGATCAAAGCTCCTCGCCTGCGCATCCCTTGGATCCTCCTTGCAATCGCAGCAGTTGATGGCATCCGCCCACCCGCAGGGCGCCGGCTTGTGAGATGGTGGAGGTCGGCGGAGGTCCCTCCCGGAAGGCCGAGCTCGGGCGGCATACGTGCAAATCTATCGCGAACGTTAGTCGCAAGCGCCCGGGGTGTCAAACCCTCGCGGCGCACCCGCCCCGCGGCGGCCGCCTTCGCCTGCGTGCACTGCGTCGAAAATCCAGTGTCCCAGCCGGCGGATGGGATGCGGGATTTTCGACTCAGTGCACTAGAGTACGCAGCGGGAGGATTGCCCATGGAGTTCGAGAACGAGGTCCACGAAGAGACCTTCAACCGCCTCAAGGAGAACCTGGAGGAGCTCTTCGACGAGCCCTACCACGACCCCGACAACGACCACTTCTACGTGCGCTACGGGACCACGGTGCTCGAGATCTCGGTCCAACCCTACGGCGGCGAAGAGGCCATCGTCGTGATCATGTCCTACTGCGTGCAGGAGGTGGAGCTGGCCGAGGACCTGCTGCTCGGCCTGCTCGAGCTCAACCACCAGCTGCCGCTGGGCTCCTTTTCCCTGGTCGGCAACGACATCTTCTTCTCGCACTCGCTGTTCGGCAAGAGCCTCGAGCCGCGCGACCTGCTGCGCGCGATCACCGCGGTGGCCACGGTGGCGGACGACTACGACGACCGGATCGTCGCCAAGTACGGCGGGCAGACCGCCCTCGAACGCATCCAGGACACCGGCGGCCGGCGGCGCCGGCAGGGGCTGGGGGAAGACTGAGGACGACTGGCTAGTCCAGATCCCGGCCGCCGCTCTTGACCGCCGCCGCCGCCTCGCGGTCGAGCTCCTTGCGCCTCTCGGTCTCGCGCTTGTCGTAGAGCTTCTTGCCCTGGGCGAGCGCGATCTCGACCTTGATCCAGTTGCCCTTCAGATAGACCGACAGCGGCACCACCGTGTACCCCTTGAGCAGGGTGCGCCCAAAGAGGCGCTCGATCTGGCGCCGCTTGAGCAGCAGGCGCCGCGGCCGCTCGGGGAGGTGGTTCTCGCGGTTGCCGTGGCTGTAGGGGCTGATGTGGGCGCCGACCAGGAAAGCCTGGCCGTCGCGGAACTCGACGAAGCTGTCCTTCAGCTGCACCTTGCCGGTGCGCACCGCCTTGACCTCGGTCCCCTGCAGCTGGATGCCGGCCTCGACCGCCTCGACGATGTGGTAGTCGTGGTGGGCGCGGCGATTGCTGGCCAGGGGGCGCGGCGCGCCGTCCCGGGCGGCGCCGGCCCGCTGCTTGCTCGTCGTCCGCATGGAGCGAAGTCTACTCGCCGCGGACGTCGTACGCGGGTTTGCGCGGCGTCGAGGCGTCGATCGGGGCTGCGCAGGACGTTGACCGGCCCGGCCTGGCTGCGGCGCAAATGCGGCAACGGGTGTGGCGCGATCGCCACACCTCCCCGGGGTACCCGCGCTTCGGCACTCCAACCAAACCTGTAAACCGCTCTCTACCAGTGGGTTGCGGGCGTCCAGCCGAACAGGTTGTAGCGGCGCCGACCCTGGCACCGAGCCTGCACACCAACGGGGGGTAAAGCGCAGCGCGACCTACCGGAGCCATGGACAACGACCCAATGCCCGATCATCGCCCCGCATCGTCGCTTCATCATCACTCCTTGTTCTCCCAACAGACCATAGCCCGCCAGGTGGCGATCTCCGGAGTGGGAATCCACACCGGCAAGGCGGTCCAGCTCGAGCTGCATCCTGCCGCCGCGGGCACCGGCATCGTGTTCCGGCGCACCGACAGCGGCGGCGTGGAGATCCCGGCCCTGGCCAGCGAGGTGAGCTCGGTCGAGCTGGCCACCAGCCTGGGGCGAGACGACGTGACGATCTCGACGGTCGAGCACCTGCTCGCGGCCGTGCGGGTCTGCGACATCGACAACCTGCGCATCGATCTCAACGGGCCCGAGGTGCCGATCCTCGACGGCTCGGCGCTGCCGTTCCTCCACCTGCTCGAGGCGGCCGGCCTGCGCCGGCAGCCGGTGCCGCGCCGCATCATGGCGGTCACCTCGCCGATCACCGTCGAGCTCGGCGGCAAGCGCATCCGCGCCTCCCCGTTCCCGGGGCTGCGGGTGAGCTACGCGATCGACTTCGCGGTGCCCGCCATCGGCCATCAGGAAACCGACGTCGTGGTGAGCCGCGAATCGTTCGCGCGCGAGCTGGCGCCGGCCCGGACCTTCGCCCTGCTCGCCGACGTCGAATGGCTGCACCGCCGCGGCCTGGGCCTGGGCGGCGACCTCGAGAACTGCATCGTCTTCGGCCACGACGGGCCCACCAACACCGCGCTGCGTTTCGCCGACGAGCCGGTGCGCCACAAGGCCCTCGACGTGATCGGCGACCTGGCGCTGGCCGGCTGCCCGATGTGGGCGCACGTCGAGGTCGAGCGCGGCGGCCACCAGGTTCACTTCTCGCTGCTCGAGGCCCTGCGCGAGCGGCCAGGCTGCTGGACCTGGATGGAAGGCGCCGACGCGGGCGCCGCCCTCGACCCCGATCGCCGTCCTGCCCACGGCGAGAACGGCAACGGCCGCGAGCGCGAAGCGCCCGGCGCGCACGACGCGCATGACGCACATGATGCGCATGACTCGATCGTGGCGGCCGGTTCGGTATCGTAGGGCTGGGAAGACCGCAGCAGACCCGGCGCTTCCGGATCAAGGATCTCCCGGGACTCGGGGACCCTCGATCCGGCTCCGCCGGTAGCCTGGGTCGGCCCGGAAGCCGGGCGCTGGGTATAGACTCGCTCGGTTGATGCGAGCGACCCTAGCGCTCCTCCTTTGCTTCCTGGGCTTTCTGACCTTTGCCTCGCGCGCCCGGGCCGAGGCGAGGATCACCGAGTTCCAGGTCACCCTGGACGGCAGCCAGGTGTTCGCCAGTGTCACCCTCGCCGGCGCCTTCGATCGCCGGTTCGAGGCCCGCGTCGACAGCGGCCTGCCCACCGCCATCGTCTATCGCTTCGAGCTCGACCTGGTCCGCCGCAACTGGTGGGACCCGCGGCTCCGCTCCTGCAACCTCGAGGTGGCGACGATCTACGACGCCATCGACCGCGTCTACACCGTTCATTTCCGGCTGGACGGCAAGCTGATCGAGAGCCGCACGGTGCACGACCGCAAGGCGCTCGAGACGGCGATGACCCGCATCGACCGCCTGCCGGTCTTCAGCCTCGCCAACCTCCACGACCGCCGCCGGATGCTGTTGCGGACGCGCGCCGAGCTCGGCTCGCGCACCGTGCTGTCGTTCGTCCCGGTGCTCATCACCACCGAATGGGTCGAGTCCGAGAAGTTCAGGCCCGCGTGGGGCGCCGCCGGCCAGGCCACCCGGACACCTCCATAGTTTCCAGGCACCCGCCATGAGCCTGCGCCAACTCCTCCTCCGCCACCGCAAGGACCAGCGCCTGATCGTCTCGGGCCTGGCGGTGCTGCTGGTGCTGTTCACCGCCTTGTTCTACCTGTTCCTGCGCGAGCGGGACCTGCCGGCCTTCCTGGTCACCAACCGGGTGCTGCTGTTCGTGCTGTGGTACGCCAATGTCGTCCTCATCCTCATCGTCCTTTTCGTCCTGCTGCGCAACCTGT
>DATKFK010000356.1:0-2342 GCA_035544375.1 Thermoanaerobaculia bacterium | reverse complement strand
GCTCCGCATCATCGGCATGTCGCAAGCCGAGTTCTTCGCCATCGCCAGCCGCACCGAGCGGCGCGGCCGCCGGAGCTCGGCAGGCGGCGAGATCCTGGCGACCTTCGAGCGCATCGGTTACCGCGGCGCGCTGGCGCCGGTGGCCGACGAGCTCGAGGACCCCGCCTCCGAGGAGGAGTTCGACCGCCTGGTCGAGGATGCGGTGGACCGCGTGATGAAACGGCGGGAAAGGGAGGTCACGCCGGCGCCTGCCGAGGAGCCGCTGACTCCAGAAAAATCGTTGACTTCGCCGCCGCCGCCGGGTCAGGAAGAGCGGGACGGAGCAGGCGGCATCGAACCCGAGTAGGTGCTGGGCCTGGCCGGCTGGCGCTCGAGACTGCGGAGCAGGTCCACGGTGATTTCGATCAGCTCCAGGATTTGGCCGCCGTTCTGACAGGCCCGCTTCAGGATCAGCAGGGCGGCAACGGCTTCCCGGGCGATGCGCAGGGCCCGGAAGGTGACGATCATCTCCTCGGCGAGCGCGAAGACTTCCTTCACTCGACCCTGACGCGCCCAGAGCGCGGCAAGGTCGAGTCCGACCATGGCAGCCGGATACACCTGGCCGTTCTCCGCGAACCCGGCGCGAGCCTGCTGGAAGGCCGCCTCGGCTCGGGAAAAGTCAGCAAGTCCCGCGTGGATCGTGGCTTCGAGCCACCGGAGGCGATGGGGCTCGATGATGTCCGCGAACAAGATGCGACCCCGCCAAAGCAGCAAGCGGGCACTACGATAGCGGCCCAGCTGCGCAACGATCCACACCATGTTCCACAGGGTCAGGACGACGAGCTGGGAGTCCTGGTTTGGGTCGAGGAGATCGAACCCCTGACGCATCAATTGGAGTGCTTTACGATGGTCCCCCTCCCATGCAGTCAAGTTCGCTAGTTTGATCAGGACCCGACCCGCTCGGTGGAGGTTTCCCATTTCAGCGTGAACCCGGAAAGCCAGCGTCAGCAACTCGCGCCCCTCGGGAAAACGTCGCTGGAAGCCTAGAAGGTCGGCCAACAGGTCAGCCACACGGGCAAGTAACGGACCTGTCCTTGACCCACGCCGGCACCAATAGACGGCTCGGTTGATCGCATGGTCGGCGCGCCCGAGCTCGTTGCATACGCGGTAGGCATTGGCAAGCTCTGCCCACGCCACGGCACGAAGGTCCGCGACCGCCTGTTGGCCGAAGTCGCGCATTCGCAGGCGATCTGCGGTAAAGCGCGCGAGCTTCGCGAAGCGGAGCATGGCCTGTGAATCCTCGAGCCGCAGGGCACGGCTGGTTTCCACAAGCGCCCGGAGCCGCGGCAGGCCATGAAGTAACGCCAACTCCGAGGCAGACAGCCGAGTCGCCCTGCCTTCCACCGCGAGGAGCGAGGCGAGAGTGTCGTCAGCCTCCCGGCGGGCGTTCGGCGATGTTGAAAGGACAGACTTCACGGCAACATCGTACTCCTCTGCTGCAATTTTGGCAGAGAGGCCATGCGAAGCGTGTCGCGCCAGGGCACCGCGGCAGCAAGGATGCTCGGAAGATTCGTGAACCAGTAACCGCTGCTTCTCCTGGACCCAGCAAACCTCGTCTACGAGCCGCTCGGCGTCCGCCGGCGAAACATCCTCAGGCATGGGTGTCCTCCCGAGCTGTGCATTGTACCATCGATTACGCAGGAACGTAAGGAGGGGTCGGACCTCGCCTCCGTCCTGCAGATGTCTAGACCAGCAACCTCAGAGACAGTGCCCGTCCGGCGAGACATTGCCATTGCACTGTGGCCGGATGTGCGGACGCCAGCTCGACGAGGCGGAGTGGCCTTTTACCTGCGCTGGCGCGGCCTCGTGCGCCGGCCAGGTCCACCAGCTTGCTGTCCACTGCAAGATCTGGTGGGTCAGGGCGTCGAACCAGCCGGCGGGCGCGCTCTCACGTGCCTGGGTCGGCACTGGCGCCAGGATGAGGGCGAAGGCCAGGACTATCGCCGCCAGAACGATTGGACGTGAAGCACGTGCAGGACATGACATTACGAACCTCCTCGTCGCGGGGGGCAAGCTGGGACCTGGATGGCCGTCAGCTCCCGCAAGGTCAAATCAGTTAGTTTCAAAACTTCAGAGGAGGGACGCAGCGACACAGGGTCGAACGCCTCGCCGCCTCCTCGATCTGCCGATACCCGTCGCCTCTAATTGTCGTCGTGGCGAGGCGGCAGACAAGGGGGGGTATAAATGTTACGCAATGGTTTGAATTTGTCCCTCGATGGGCCGTGTAAACGACCGTTTTCCGGGTCGGGCCGGCTTCGAGGCCGCCTGGAGCCCTGGGAGCCACCCCGCCTTGTCTCCGGTTC
>DATKFK010000355.1:0-6376 GCA_035544375.1 Thermoanaerobaculia bacterium | reverse complement strand
CCGTTCCTCTCGTTCTCCCGGTCGCTGCTCTGCGACAGCGCCGTGGCGATGCAGGTGCCGCGCGACCTCGAGCTCCATGGCATCAATCCCTACACCACGGCCACCGCGCTGACGGCCGGCTGGGTATGGGACATCCCGCTGTATGGACGCACCGGCACGGGCTACGTCTATGCCAGCGCCTTCCGCTCCCGCGAGGACGCCGAGGCGGAGCTCCGCCGTCACCTGGGGCCCGCGGCCTCGGGCCTCAGGGCCGCGCACATCGACATGCGCATCGGCAGGTGCCGCAACTCCTGGGTCAAGAACTGCGTCGCGATCGGGCTCGCCAGCGGCTTCGTCGAGCCGCTGGAATCCACCGGCATCTTCTTCATCCAGAACGGCATCGAGGAGCTGGTCAACCACTTCCCCGGCGCCGGCTACGACGAGAGCGCCGCGAGGAGCTATAACCGGGTGGTGGGTGATTGCATCGACGGCGTCCGCGATTTCCTCATCCTGCACTACGTCACGACGGACCGGGCGGACACCGAGTTCTGGCGCGCCACCAAGAGCGTGGCGGTTCCGGAGGAGCTCGGCGAGCGCCTCGAGCTGTGGAAGCGGCGCCTGCCCAACGCCAGGAGCATCAATCCGCGCTTCCACGGCTTCGAGGCGTACTCGTATTCCGTGATGCTGCTCGGTCTCAACTATCGGCCCCCGTCGAGCCTGCCCGCCCTCGACCACATCGAGCAGGAGCGGGCCCGCCACGCCTTCCGGCAGTTGCGAGAGAGAGCCGAGCGCCTGGTCTCGACGCTGCCGTCCCAGCTTGAGTACCTGGCCCACGTGCGCGCGAAGAGTGGCATTCCGGTCGCCGGGAGCATCCCCCTCCCGGACCGCTAGCGGCGCCCGGCGCCTCGGCTGCCTCCGCGTTTGCGGCGGAGCTCGTCCAGGACAACACCGGGTTGACGCTGCCGACGTTTCGCTACCACGGCCGGGACCGCTTCCTGATCCCGGCCTCCCTGACCCACGGCGTGCTCCTCGAGATGGTCGAGTAGGCGCCTCACCCCGCCGCGGGGGCTGATAAGCTACGCGGGGGACGGCCATGACCGACACCATCGACGCCCCACGGCACCTCACGCTCGCCGAGCTCTGGCCCAGCCTGCCGCTCGCGGACTGGCAGGCGACCTACACCGGCCTGCACCTGCGCACCCAGATCGTCGGCAAGACGCGCCTGGCTCTCGCTCCCATGGAGAACCATTGGTGGCAGACCGCCCTGTACGTCACCGCCCGCGGGCTGACGACCTCGCCGATGCCGTGCGGCGCCATCACGCTCGCCATCGATCTCGATCTCATCGATCACGCCCTGATCGCCCGCACCAGTGAAGGCGCGACGGCGGCGCTGCCGCTGCGGGCCGAGCCGGTGGCAGATTTCTACCGCGCCTACCGGACGCTGCTGAGCGACCTGGGCGCCAGCGTCAAGATCTGGCCGGTGCCGCAGGAGACGGCGGTGACGACTCCTTTCCCCCAGGACCGGGAACACGCCTCCTACGATCCCGGCGCGGCGCAGCGCTGCTGGCGGATCCTCGTGCAGGTCGATCGCCTGCTCAAGGATTTCCGCGGCCGCTTCCTCGGCAAGTGCAGCCCTTCGCACTTCTGGTGGGGCAGCTTCGATATGGCCTGCACTCGTTTTTCCGGCGAGCGGGCGCCGCGGCACCCGGGCGGCTTCCCCCATCTCGCCGACTTCGTCACGCGCGAGGCCTACTCCCATGCCTGCATCAGCGCCGGGTGGTGGCCCGGGACAGCCGGCGGCATCGAGGAGCCGGCGTTCTACGCCTACGCCTACCCGGAGCCGGCCGGCTGCGCCCAGGCGCCCCTGCGGCCTGCAGCGGCGCGATACGATCCTGCTCTCCACGAATGGATCCTGCCGTACGAGGCCGTGCGCGCCCTCGCCGATCCGGCGGCGGCGGTCATGGAGTTCCTGGAAAGCACCTACGAGGCCGCCGCGAACCTGGGAGGCTGGAACCGGCAAGCGCTCGAACGCTCGCCCGATGGCCTCGCCGCCGACCCCGCTGGCGGCGATGGCGGCGCACGCCCCGGCGCCTGATCTTGCATCTCCTTGTAGGCTGAATCACTACACCAAAACCACCGGCCCGCCGATTCCGGCGGCCGGAGCCGGCCGCTACTCTCTACCCGGGGCATCGATCAAGGGTAGCGATCGAGGGTAGCGGCATCGCGCGCCATGCAGCGCTGCCGCCGCGATCGGGAGAGGCTCCGGCCATGACAGATCGGGAAGACGCAATCTACAAGCTGCCGCGAGGTTCCGAGACCATTCTCGTCGGAGTGGACGATCCGGAGCTCCGCGTCCTCGCGCAGATCGCGCTCGAGACCTGCGGCTACGACGTCGTGGCGGCACGCACCGGCGACCACGCCTGGCGGCTGGCCAGTCGGCAGGGCGCGGCGGTCTCGTTGCTGGTCTGGCAACTGGCATCGCCGGCCGAGGGCTGCACCGAGCTGTCGCAGCGGCTCGCGTCGCTGGCCGCCCCCCGGAATGGACAGCCGAGGGACCGCCGGCGCCTCGGTGTCCTGCTGCTCGCCGGCGACTGCGCGGCGGTGCCGGCCGGCGATCTCGTGGCCTGCCTCGAGGAGCCCATCCGTGCCTCGGTGCTGGTCGCCAGGGTCCGCCAGATCCTCGACGCCAGGTCAGGCACCGGCAGCGCCGGGCCCTGGGCGTCGCCGGCGGCTCCCGCCGGCCGCGATTGCCTGGATCTCTGAGACGCCGCGAGGCGCCAGCAGCCGCGCGACCGTACCCTCAGGGCGCCAGCTGGAACGGGCGCAGCGCGGCGCCGGCCTCGGACATCGCCTGCCTCGCGGCCGCGAGATGGGCCGCCTGCTCGTCCCCGCGGTAGGCCAGGCACGCCGCCGCGGCCGCCTGGATCTCGGCGTAGGCGGTGCCGAGCGGGCCGGAGACGGTGGCGAGCGGCGCGGCCAGCGCCTCCGGGTCGGCGAGCAGGGCCTGCGACGCGGCGCGCAGGTCCCGGCAAGCGGCGAGTTTGCGCGGCATGTCCGGCGGGTTCTCGCGCGCCGCCATGCCGAACTGGGAAAGGGCCAGGCTCACCGCCGTCGCGCGCTGGGTGTAGCGCCGGTGCCAGGCGTGCATGGCGCGCGGCAGCTCGCTTGCCGCGTCGCTCACCGGCTTGGCGGCGCCGACCCGCGGCACCGCCTGCTCGCTGGCGGGAGCGCGCGACCGCCGCCACGCCTGCAGCTCCGCCTGGCTCTGCTCGGCCATGCGCTCGTGCTCCTGCCACTCCGCCCGCTTGCGCTGCAGCTCCGTCTCCGTGATGGTGACCGCCGGCTTCGCCGAGATGGGGGCCGCGGCCGCCGCGATCCCGTCCGCCCAGCTGATCTGCGCCTTCGGCGGCACGCGGAGGAGGCGCGAGACGCCGTTGATCCTGGCCGTGACGTAGTAGGTTCCCTCGGGATCGGCTTGCTTCCGCTCCGCCACCTTCTCGTCGACCTCGAAGGTCTGGAGGTCCGGGTAGATCCCGCCCTGCTGGCGCCAGGTGTCGAACGCCTCCACCGCCTCGGCCTGCTCGCTGGGCATGGCGATGAAGACCTTGTCGTTGCGCCAGCGGCAGACCGCCGTCTGCAGGGCGGTGTCCGTGCCGGAGCCGTGGTCCTTGATGGTCTGCAGGATGAATCTCACCCGCGTCTTGGCCGCCGACTCCGTCCCGTCGCTGCTCAAGAGCTTCGCGCACCCGGCGAGCGCCAGGGGCAGGACCAGACAGCACACGATGCGCCGTTTCGCTCGCGTCATGCCCAGCACCTCCATGCAAATTGCGAACGCTCCCATTCTATTGCATCCGCCTGCTGCGCGCGGCCCTCCGCGACGGCGCGCGGGGTTTTTCAGCGGCCTGCTAGAATTCCCGCCACGAGGCAAGATGACAGCTGACGAGCAGGTCGACGTCCTCATCCTCGGCGGCGCTTTCAGCGGCGCCGCGGCGGCCATCCTGCTGCGCCGCGAACGGCCGAGCGCCCGCGTGCTGGTCGTCGAGCGCGCCGCCGCCTTCGACGCCAAGGTCGGCGAAGCGACGACCGAGATGTCGGCGATGTTCCTGACCCGGCGCCTCGCGATGTGGGAGCACCTCGAGCGCGAGCACCTGCCCAAGGAAGGCCTGCGCTACTGGTTCAGCAACCGCCAGGTGACCGGCCACGCCCAGGCGAGCGAGGTCGGCGGCACGGTGCGCAGCGCGGTCTGCTCCTTCCTGCTCCGCCGCGACGCTCTCGACGAGCACCTGCTGGCGACCGCGGCGGCCGAGGGCGCCGAGATCTGGCGGCCGGCGCGGGCGACCGCGGTGGAGCTGGGCGACTTCGACCACCGCGTCACGGTCGAACGCCATGACACAGAGGGGGCGGAGGGGGGCAGGCAGGTGGTGGTCGCCTGCCGCTGGCTGCTCGACGCCACCGGCCGCGCCACCTTCCTCGGCAAACGCCTGGATCTCGTCGAGCGCAACCAGGACCACCCGACGGCGGCGGTCTGGTGCCGCTGGCAGGGGGTGCGCCATCTCGACGACCTGGCTGCCCGCGGTCCGCTCTCCCTGGCACGCGGCAACGTCTCGTCACGCCGCCTGGCGACCAACCATTACATGGGCTACGGCTACTGGGCCTGGTTCATCGCCTTGGGCAACGGCGAAACCAGCGTCGGCATCGTCTACGACAAGCGCATCCACAACCTCTCCGCGGGCAAGGACCGGGCCGCCGAGTACCGCGCCTTCCTCGCCGCCATCCCTGCCGCCGCCGAGCTGCTCGACGGCGCGCGGATGCGCGGCGAGGACCTGCGCTCCTATTCCCACCTCGCCTACTCGACACGGCAGTACATGGGCGCCGGCTGGGCCCTCGTCGGCGACGCCGCGGCCTTCCTCGACCCCTATTACTCGCCCGGCCTCGACCATGCGAGCTTCAGCGTCGAGGCCACGGTCGCGGTTGCCGGCGCCGAGATCGCCGGCGAGCTGCGCGGCGCTCCGCTTCAGGCTCGCATTGCCGAGCACAACGAGACGTTCGTGCGCTCCTACCATCGCTTCTTCGCGGCCGTCTACCGCGACAAGTACCTTTACATGGGCGAGCACGACCTGCTGGCCGCCGCTTTCCTTCTCGACACCGCGCATTACTACATCTTCGTGGTCATCCCGGCCTACCGCTTCTTCGGCCGCTTCCACTGGATGCCGGTGCTCGGTCCACGGCCGGCCTTCTTCAGCTATCACCTGATGCGCTGGTACAGCCGCCGCTTCCGGGCGATTGCGCTGGCGCGCCGCGCCGCCGGCGAGGACGGGCGGCGCAACCACGGGCGCCGCGTACGGGCCTACTTCGATCTCGACCTCGCGCCGTTCCGCATGGGGCTCCGGGGCCTGGGCCTGTGGGGGCGCGCCGAGCTCGACCATTGCCGCCTGCGCCTGCTGCGACTCCTGCGCCCGGGCCGGGCGGCCGGCCGCGCTGCCAGCCGCTCGGCCGGCCAGCCTGCCGGCACGTGGCCGGCGGCCACGCCTTCCCTCTCCGGCGGCGCCGAGCTGCCGCGCGAGAAAAACTGAGCTCATTCGCGGCGCAGCGCCGCGGTCGGGTCGATGCTCATCGCGCGGCTCGCAGGCAGGTAGCACGCGGCCGCGGCGACGACCAGCAAGACAGCCGCCACGCCGAGGAAGGTCGGCGGATCGGTCGGGCTCACGCCGAAGAGCAGATGGCCGAGCAGGCGGGTGAGCCCCGCCGCGGCGGCCAGCCCCAGGGCGGCGCCCGTGATTGCCGCCCTGGCGCCCTGCCGCAGGACCAGGGCCAGCACGTCGCCGCGCCGCGCGCCGAGGGCCGCCGCCCCCTTCTGCTTCTACAGGGAGAGCCTACAGCGCCACTTGTCGAAGCGCAAGGGGTGCATCAGGGTGCGTCAACCGCCTGGCGGCGGCGCCGCCTGCCTGCATGCGGAAGTGCCGCGGAGGAGGCTTCCGGCTTGCGACGCCGCGAGCGCAAAGCCCTGGCTGCTCGCCGTGTCCGCCAGCGAGCGCAGCGCGCCGCAGCCCCGGGCGGTCTCGCCGGCGGCGAGGTCGGCCGCGGCGAGGAGGCCGCGCGCCTCGAACAGCAGGTCGGGATGTGGCGACGAGGCGAAGCGCCGCAGCGTTTCCTCGAGGCCGCGCCTGGCGGGCAGCGGCTGCTTGGCGGCCAGCGCCAGCCTGGCGCCGGCGAGCGCCAGGATCAGCCGCGTCTCGGCCTCCCTGGCCGCCGGCGACCGCAGGTCGGCGGCGGCGAGTGTCCGCCGGGCGGCGGCGAGCTTCCCCTGTCCGACCTGGGACTCAGCGAGCAGGCCCGTGACCAGCGGCGAGGGGCGGTGATAGCCGACCGCCAGCTGGTCCGCCGCGGCCTGGCGCAG
>DATKFK010000354.1:0-3384 GCA_035544375.1 Thermoanaerobaculia bacterium | reverse complement strand
CCTGCTCGGGACGCAGGTGATCGAACACCCGGTCGAGGATCAGCTCGAGCAGCGCATCCAGGGTGAGGGAGCGGCCGAGCGCCTGGTGCACCTCGTTGAGCAGCTTGAGGCGCTCGGCGTAGCGGCGCAGCGCCTCCTCGCCCTGTGCCGCGGCGGCGGCGGCGCGGGCACCCTGCTGCTCGAGGAGGTCGGCCGCCGACAGCCGGCGCAAGAAGACGGTGTTGTCGGCGCCAGCCGGCGCCAGGCCGCCGGCCTTCGCCGGGCCGCCGGCGCCGACCGCCGCCCCGGCGCCAGAGGCGGTCCTGCCGGCCGGAGCGCCGGGCCCGGACGGCCAGCCGCTCGGCGCCTCGATGGTCAGGATGCTGCCCGAGATCTGGACGGCGTCGCCGGGCAGCACCTCCGTCGGGTCGTGGACCGGCCGGCCGTTGACCTGGGTGCCGTTGCGCGAGCCGAGGTCCTCGACGAACCAGCGCTCGCCGCGCCGGAAGAAGCGCGAATGTTGGCGGGAGAGAAACGGATCGGCGAGGGCCAGGTCGGAGCCGGCTGCCCGCCCGATCACCATCGAGTCGCCGCGCAGCTCGTGCAGGAACGGCGGCCCTTCGGCCGGGACGATGCGCAGCTTCAGCATGCTCGAGGCATGGGCCGGCACTCGCCGGCCCGGCTCGCCGCTGCTACCGCTCCACCCAGTAGTTCGGCGACTCCTTGGTGATCACCACGTCGTGGGCGTGGCTCTCGCGCAGGCCGGCGGGCGAGATGCGCACGAAGCGCGCCTTGGTCCGCAGCTCCTCGATGGAGGCGCAGCCGGCGAGCCCCATGCCCGAGGACAGGCCGCCGGTGAGCTGCGGCAGCATCTGGTGGACCGATCCCTTGTAGGGCACCATGCCCTCGATCCCCTCGGGCACCAGCTTCGACAGGCTAAGGCCGCTGTCGCCGGCACCGGCGGCGCCGCTGGCGTCGGGGCCATCGGCGGCACGGCCGTTCTGGAAGTAGCGCTCGGCGCTGCCGCGGGCCATCGCCGACAGCGACCCCATGCCGCGGTAGGCCTTGAAGGTGCGGCCCTGGTAGAGGATGGTCTCGCCCGGGCTCTCCTCGGCGCCGGCGAACAGCGAGCCGATCATCACCGTGTGCGCGCCCGCCGCCAGCGCCTTGGTGAGGTCGCCGGAGAACTTGACGCCGCCGTCGGCGATCACCGGCACGCCATGCGGCGCGGCGGCGCGCGCGCATTCGAGGATGGCGGTGACCTGCGGCACGCCGGCGCCGGTGACCACCCGGGTGGTGCAGATGCTCCCCGGGCCGATCCCGACCTTCACCGCGTCGACGCCGCGCTCGATCAGCGCCAGGGTGCCCGCGGCGGTGGCGACGTTGCCGACCACCAGGCCCACGTCCGGGAAACGCTCGCGCAGCGTCGCGGCGGCGTCGAGCACGCCGCGGCTGTGGGCGTGCGACGAGTCGAGCACCAGGATGTCGACCTTGGCGCGAACCAGGGCGGCGGCGCGATCGAGGAAGTCGCCCGAGGCGCCGACGCCGGCGCCGACCCGCAGGCGGCCCAGCTCGTCTTTGCAGGCGTTCGGGTACTGCGCCATCTTCTGGATGTCCTTGACGGTGATCAAGCCCTTGAGGTTGCCCTCGCGGTCGACCACCAGGACTTTCTCGATACGGTGGTGATGGAGCAGCTGCTTGGCCTGCTCGAGGGTGGTCCCCTCCGGCACCGTGACCAGGTTCTCCTTGGTCATCAGCTCGCCGATGCGGCGCTCTAGATTGTTTTCGAAGCGCAGGTCCCGATTGGTGAGGATGCCGACCAGGTGGCCCTCGGCGTCGGTCACCGGCACGCCCGAGATCTTGTACCGTGACATCATCGCCAGTGCTTCGCGGATGCTCTGGTCGGGCCGCATGGTCACGGGATCGACGATCATGCCGGCTTCGCTGCGTTTCACCTTGTCCACTTCGTCGGCCTGGGTGTCGATCGGCAGGTTCTTGTGGACGATGCCGATGCCCCCTTCCTGGGCCACGGCGATGGCCAGGCGAGACTCGGTGACGGTGTCCATCGCCGCCGAGAGGATGGGGATGTTCATCGCAATGCCGCGGCAGACGCTGGTCCGCAGGTCCACCTGGCTGGGGTGCACCTCGGAGAGCCCGGGGATGATCGACACGTCGTCGAAGGTCAGCGCCAACCGTGGTTCGACGACAGGACCCCGGGGGTCGGCCGCGGCCTCGAGCGCATCGGCCTCGGCGATCTCGCCGCTCGCGGCGATTTGAGCCAGCTGAGCCAGCGGGGCGATCTCGCGGAGATCGGCGAGGTCGGCCGTCTCGGCCATTTCGTCCATCTCGGTCGTGCCTGTCATCTCGGCGGTGATCTCGGTCATGTCGGTCGTCTCCGAGCGCCGGCCGGTGCTCAACCGAAGGTGGCGGCGGCGCCGTGGCACTTCTTGTACTTTTTCCCGGAACCGCAGGGGCAGGGCTCGTTGCGCCCGACCTTGCCCTCGCGGTGGACCACCTGCTGCGGCCGCCCCGGAGCGCCGCTCCCGCCTCCGTCGGCCGTCTTGGGCGGGGCGGACAGCTCGATGCGGGGCGCCGCCCGCTCCTGGCGCCGGCGCTGCTCGAGCAGCTGCTCTTCCGTCATCGGCTCGTAACGGAAGAGCTTCTGGATCATGTCGTCCTCGACCCGGTCCTTCATCGCCTGGAACAGCTCGAAGCTCTCGCGCTTGTACTCCTGCAGGGGGTCGCGCTGGCCATAGCCGCGCAGGCCGATGCCCTCTTTCAGGTGGTCCAGGGCGAGCAGGTGGTCCTTCCACGACACGTCCACGGCGTGCAGCATGATGGCGCGCTCGAAGGCCCGGATCACCTCGGGAGGGTGGCGCTGCTCGCGCGCCGTGTAACGATCCTCGAGCGTCTTGAAGAGAGTCTCGCGCAGGCCGTCGATGCCCAGCTCGTCGAGATTGATGCCGAGCTCGTTGAGCGAGATGTTGAAGAAGGCCAGGAACTGGGTGCGCAGGCCGGAGAGGTCCCACTCGTGCGGATCGGTCTTCTCCGGGCAGTGGCTCTCGATCAGCGCGCCGACGATGCCGTCGGCCACCTCCAGCACGTAGTCGCGCCCCTCGCGTCCCTCGAGGATGTCGCGGCGCAGCTGGTAGATCGCCTCGCGCTGCTTGTTCATCACGTCGTCGTACTCGAGGAGGTGCTTGCGCATCTCGAAGTTGCGCCCTTCGACCTGCTTCTGCGCGCGCTCGATCGACTTGGTGACCAGCGAGTGCTCGATCGGCTCGCCGTCGGTCATGCCCAGCCGGCCCATCAGCCCCTTGATGCGGTCGGAGCCGAAGATCCGCATCAGGTCGTCCTCGAGCGAGAGATAGAAGCGCGAGGAGCCGGGGTCGCCCTGGCGGCCGG
>DATKFK010000353.1:0-3812 GCA_035544375.1 Thermoanaerobaculia bacterium | reverse complement strand
CGTTCGGCAGCGACGAGGTCGTGGTCGAGGCCACGCGGTCGCAGACCGAGGCGCGCGCCTTCCCGCTGCAAGCCGGCGATACAGCCTGGGTGGGGGTGCGCCGGGTCCACGCCCTGGCCCATCCGGGTCTGCGCCTGCTGCTGCTCGCCGACGGCACGCCGGCCTCGCAGGCGGCGGTGGCGCTCGGCGGGCAGCTGGCGCGGCTGGTGCACGCCCGCGTCACCGTCCTCGGCCACCATCCTGGCGCCACCGGCACCGTCTCCGGCCGCGCCGGCGTGGGCTCCATCCGTGCGGCATGGGCGGCAGGCGCCGGCCGGGGCGCATCTGCCGCGCCGTTGGCGGAGGAGCTCGAGGCGTTGCTGCAACAGGTGCGCGAGACCCTGGGCAGCGGCCTCGCCGCCTTGGAGGCGCGGGCCATCGCCGAGCCGCCGGAGGTGGCCGTGGCCGAGGAGGACGCGCGGCAGCCCGCCGACCTGGTGGTGGTGGGACGGCCGGCCCGCGACGGCGTCGATCTGGCAGAGCGCCTGCTTGGCGGCGGTGCGCACAATCTGCTGCTGACGCCGGCAGGCGCCGCACAGGCGATCGAGCGGCTGCTGATCTGCGTGGCCATCGGCGAGCCGGGGAAGGCCGACGTCTCGTTCGCCGGCCGGGTGGCGCGGCATCTGGGCGCCGAGGTGACGATCCTGACGGTGCTGCCGGAAGCCGAGCGCGGCCGCTCGCAGGCCGTCGCCCAGCGCTTCCTGGCGAGCTGCGCCCGCACCCTGGCGCGGCAAGGGGTCGCGGCGAGCACCGCCACCCGTTTCGGGGCGCCGCGCGACGAGATCCTGGGCGAGCGGGCCGCCGGCCGCCACGACCTGCTGGTGGTCGGCGCGCCGCTGCCCGGCCTCGGCGGGCGCATCGACCTGGGGGGGCTGATGGGCCGGCTGGTGCGCGAGTCCGAGGTGCCGGTGCTCATCGTGCGCTCCCCGGAGGCCGCCGCGTGAGCGCGCCCGGGCGGCAAGCCAGCGAGCCATCGAGCCAGCAAGGAGGAGACGAGGAGATGAACGCACGCCGTAGGCCGCCGTGGGCTCCCCTGGCCGCCCTTGCCATCCTGTCCGTCCTCGTGGCTTTCGCGCTCGCGTGCGAGGCCGCGGCGCCGGCCGCGGGGTCCGCCCCCGCCCCTGCCGGCACCGCTGCCGCGCCCAGGGAGATCAAGCTGCTCAACGTCTCCTACGACCCGACACGCGAGCTCTACCGGGACTTCAATGCCGCCTTCGCCCGCGGCTGGAAGGCCAGGACCGGCCAGGCGGTCACCGTCCAGCAGTCGCATGGCGGCTCCGGCAAGCAGGCCCGCGCCGTCATCGACGGCCTCGAGGCCGACGTGGTGACGCTCGCCCTGGCCTACGACATCGACGCCGTCGCCGCCAGCGGCCTGCTGGCGGCCAGCTGGCAGGGCCGCCTCCCAGACAACAGCTCGCCCTATACCTCGACCGTCGTCTTCCTGGTGCGCAAGGGCAACCCCAAGAAGATCCACGACTGGCCGGACCTGCTCAAGCCGGGCGTGCAGATCGTCACGCCCAACCCCAAGACCTCGGGCGGCGCGCGCTGGAACTACCTCGCGGCCTGGGGCTTCGCGCTGAAGAGCTACGGCCAGGAGGCCAGGGCGCGCGACTTCGTCAGCCGCCTCTACCGCCAGGTGCCGGTCCTCGACACCGGCGCGCGCGGCTCGACCGTCACCTTCGTCGAGCGCGGGATCGGCGACGTCCTGATCGCCTGGGAGAGCGAGGCGATGCTGGCGGTCAACGAGCTGGGCAAGGGCAAGCTCGAGATCGTCACGCCGGGCATCAGCGTGCTGGCCGAGCCGCCGGTCGCGGTGGTCGACAAGGTGGCGGCAAAGCACGGTACCGCCGCGGCGGCGAAGGCCTATCTCGAGTACCTGTACTCGCCGGAGGGGCAGGAGATCGCCGCCCGCAACTACTACCGGCCGCGCAGCCCGGCCGTGGCGGCCAGGTACGCGGCGCGGTTCCCGCACCTCGAGCTGTTCACGGTCGATCAGCTGTTCGGCGGGTGGGCGAAAGCGCAGAAGACGCATTTCGCGGACGGCGGCGTTTTCGACCAGATCTACCAGGTCGGACGGTGACGGGGCGCTCGCGGCGGGGCGTGCTGCCGGGCTTCGGCCTGGCGATGGGCTTCACGCTGACCTATCTCGGCCTCGTCGTGCTGATCCCGGTCTCGACGCTGGCCTGGAAGAGCGCCAGCCTGACCTGGGGCCAGTTCTGGAGCACGGCGACCGGGCCGCGCGAGCTTGCCGCCTACCGGCTGAGCTTCGGCGCGGCGGTGGCGGCGGCGGCGATCAACTGCCTGTTCGGGCTGTTGCTGGCCTGGGTGCTCGAGCGCTATGCCTTTCCCGGCAAGCGGCTGGTCGACGTGCTGGTGGACCTGCCGTTCGCCCTGCCGACCGCGGTGGCGGGCATCTCGCTGGCCTCCCTCTACTCCAAGCAGGGCTGGCTGGGCCGCTGGCTGGAGCCGGCCGGCATCCACGTGGCGTTCACCCCGCTCGGGGTGGTCGTGGCGCTGACCTTCGTCGGGCTGCCGTTCGTGGTGCGGACGGTGCAGCCGGTGCTGCGCGACCTCTCGCCCGAGATCGAGGAGGCGGCGGCGACGCTCGGCGCCGGGCGCGGCCAGACCTTCCTGCGGGTGCTGCTGCCCGAGCTGCTGCCGGCGGCGCTCACCGGCTTCGTGCTGGCGCTGGCGCGCGCCTTGGGCGAGTACGGGTCGGTGATCTTCATTGCCGGCAACATGCCGCTGCGCTCCGAGATCACGCCGCTGCTGATCATGATCAAGCTCGAGCAGTTCGACTACCCGGGTGCCACCGCCATCGCGCTGGTGTTCCTCTGCGCTTCGTTTTCGCTGCTGCTGCTGATCAACGTCCTCACGTGGCGGCGCGCGGGCGCGCGGGCGGTGGCGGCATGAGGCCCGACGGGACCATCGCCGCCGCGCTCCCCGGCGGTCCCGCCGGCGCTGCCAGGGCTGCCGGGACGCTACCGGCGGCGGCGCGCTCGCGCCACCTGGGCGAGTCGCCGGCGGTGCGCCGGCTGCTGATCGGCCTCGCCATGGCGTTCCTCGTGCTGTTCCTGTTCGTGCCGCTGCTGGCGGTGTTCGCCAAGGCGTTCGAGAAAGGCGTCGCGGTGTTCGCGGCGGCGGTGCGCGACCCCGAAACCCTGGCGTCGATCCGGCTGACGCTGCTGACCGCCGGCATCGCGGTGCCGGTCAACGTGCTGTTCGGCCTGGCCGCGGCCTGGGCGGTGACCCACTTCCGCTTCGCCGGCAAGAACCTGCTGGTGACGCTGATCGATCTGCCGTTCAGCGTCTCGCCGGTCATCGCCGGCATGATCTTCGTGCTGCTGTGCGGCGCCCACGGTGTGCTCGGCCCGTTCCTTGCCGCGCACGGCATCAAGATCATCTTCGCGCTGCCGGGCCTGGTGCTGGCGACCCTGTTCGTCACCTCGCCGCTGGTGGCGCGCGAGCTGATCCCGCTGATGCAAGCGCAGGGAGACGAGGAGGAGCAGGCGGCGCTCACCCTCGGAGCCTCGGGCTGGCGGACCTTCTGGCACGTCAGCCTGCCGAAGGTGCGCTGGGGGCTGCTCTACGGCGTGGTGCTCTGCAATGCCCGCGCGATGGGGGAGTTCGGCGCGGTGTCGGTGGTGTCCGGGCACATCCGCGGCGCCACCACGACCATGCCGCTGCAGGTCGAGATCCTCTACAACGACTACCAGTTCGCCGCGGCGTTCGCGGTGTCCTCGCTGCTGGCGCTGCTGGCGCTGGTGACGCTG
>DATKFK010000352.1:0-2999 GCA_035544375.1 Thermoanaerobaculia bacterium | reverse complement strand
CGAGGTGCATGTACGACCGCTTGTGCGGCAGCTCGACCACCACCATGTGCCGGAAGGAGGTCTCCTCCAGGCGCAGGTACTCGGCCAGCGTCTCGACGCCGCGGCGGTTGGTGCGCTCGGAGAGCCCCACCATCACGATCTCGGGGCTGACCACGACCACGTCGCCGCCCTCGAGGGTCGGATAGGGGAAGCCCGGGTCGTGCTGGGGCGCTCCCGACGGCGGCACCTCGATCTCGAAGGTCGCCGCCACCGCGGCGAGCGCCGGATGGTGGGCGAAGACGGTCCTGGCGAGCAGCGGCTCGCGCTCGCGGGCGTCGTTGGCCATCGACGACACCACCAGGCGGTTGCCCAGGACCACCTGCGGATCGCGTTGAAAGAAATAGTTGGGGACCGGGTTCAAGGCGAAGTACTGCCGCCGTCCGGCGTCGGCCGCGTCCGGCGGCAGCCGGATGCCCTCGATCAGCGTCGCCGCCAGCTCGGCCGGCGCCAACCCGGAGAGCTGGCGCAGCACCGGCGGCGGCACGGCATAGTCGCGGCCGAGCTCGCGCAGCAGGTCGTCCCGCACCGCCTCCCCGGCCAGCACCTCGGCGAGCAGGTCCTGGGCGTCCAGCGCTTCGACGCCGGCTTGCCGCAGCACCTCGCAGAACATGGCGTGCTCGCCGCGCGCCTCGTCGCCGTCCAGGATGTCGTCGAACAGCAGGCGCTCCATGATCGACGGCACCATCCAGTCGATCTCGCGCCCAGGCCGATGCACGAGGACGCGCCGCAGGCGCCCGATCTCGGAATCGACTCGAATCGTCATCGCCGCATTTTTCAGTGAGACGGTCGGTGGGACACGAGGCCGGACGCGCCGCGCCCCGACCCGGCCGCGGCGGCGAATCATACACCAGCGACCCTGCCGGTGACCCGGCCCCCGGACACCTTGGACCCCGTGGGCCCGTGGACCCGTGGAGCGCCGGCGTGGGTGCACTGCGCTCTGTGCTACCATACGCGGCAGCAGTTCGCTGTGCAGCCGTCCGGGGTCCTCGCCGCGACCCCACACGTGAAGAGATGGAGCGAAACCACCCTTCCGCTTGCTCGGCAGCCGTTTGGGCGCGGCGTCCCTCCCATCGCAGTCCCCGCATCTCGGCGCTCGCGGGGATCCTCGCCTCGGCGGCACTGGTCTCCTCGGCCTGCTCCGGAAACCACCACCCGGTATCGCCTGCGCCCGCTGCCGGCAGCCTGACCCGCGGCACGGCGTCGTGGTACGGCCCCAAGTTCAACGGCCACCGCACCGCGAGCGGCGAGCGCTACGACATGCGCCAGCTGACGGCGGCCCACCCCAGCCTGCCCTTCGGCACTCTGGTCCAGGTGACCAACCTGGACAACGGCAAGCAGGTGGTGGTCCGGATCAACGACCGCGGCCCCTTCGGCCGCCGCCGCGTCATCGACCTCTCGTATGCGGCGGCGCGCGAGCTGGACATGGTGGGTCCCGGCACGGCCCAGGTCGAGCTGGCCCTGGCCGGCAGGTACGATCTCCCGCCGGCCCAGATCACCCCGCCCATCCTGCTGGCCGCCGCGACCTCGCCGGCTGACGCCAGGGACCCGGCGACGCCGGCGGCAGCTGCCGCGGCGGGTAGCGCCGATGCCGCCGATGGCGGCGACGTCAGCGCCGGCGCGCGCGGCGCCGACCCCGGCAACGGCGATGCCGATCCCCGCACGGGTCCATCCGACCGCCCCGCCCCGGCGGCCGCCGCCGGCCAGTCCGACCCGGCGCCGGCGGCGCGGAGCGCCCGCGGCGCGGCCGCGACGACTTTCTATTACACGGTGCAGGTCGGCGCTTTCGGCGAGATCGAGCGCGCCGCGGCGTTGCAGCAGGACCTCGCTCACCGCTATCCTGCGGCGACGGTGCGCTCCGACGGCACCTGGAGCCGCGTGCAGGTCGGGCTGTTCGACGACCGCGAGCAGGCCGAGACGTTGCGCCGCGAGCTGGCGTCTGCCGGCCTCGCGGCCATCGTGGTCGCGGCGCACTGAGAACCGTCGCCGCCGCCCCGCGCCGCCGCCCCAGCGCGGAGCTTGCCAACCCAACCACGCTCGCATCTCACGCTCGGAACCCCAGGAGACGAATGCAATGAAAGGTTTCAATGCCATCCGCACGCTGCGCGCGACCGCCGCGCCTCGCGTGATCGATGCGCGCCGCGCACCGCGCGTGCGCCGCGATGGAAACGTGATCGGTAGCGCCGGCGCGCTGCTGGCGCCGGCGCTCTTCGCGGCGGCGCTGGGGACGTCGCCGGCGCTTTTCGCGGCGGCGCTCCACTCGGCGCCGGCGCCGGCATCGCCGACCGTTCAGGAGGTGCTCGCGAAATCGGCTGCCGCGCGCGGCGGCAGCAAGCAGATCCACGCCGTCACCACCCGCCGCGAGATCGGCACGCTGGGGCTCGGGGCCGGCAACGAATGGCCGTTCGTCGTCGAGCACAAGCGCCCCAACCGCATGCGCATGGAAATCGAGCTGCAGGGCACCAAGCTGATCCGCACCTTCGACGGCACCCACGGCTGGCAAAAGCAGCCGCAGTCGCCGATCCCGGAGCAGCTGACCGGCGACGACCTGCACAACATCGCCAACGAAGCGGATTTCGACAATGTCCTGATCGATACCGCCGCCAAGGGCAAGGCCGAGCTGCTGGGCAAGGAACCGCTCGGCGGCGCCGCCGGAAGAGCTGCCTACAAGGTGCAGGTCACGCTCAAAGGCGGCGATGTCTTCTACTACTACATCGACGCCGAGTCGTACCTGCCGGTCCACTGGGAAGGCAGCCGCCTGATCAATGGCAAGCCGGTGGTGTTCGAATCGGACTTCCTCGACTACCGCGACGTCGGCGGGGTGAAATATCCATTCCAGATCGTTTCCGCGATGAAGGGCAGCGCCCAGAAGCAGAAGATCGCCTTCACCAAGATCGAGAGCAACACGCCGATCGACGATGCTCGCTTCACGCCCGGCTCGATGGCGGCGCCGCCGGCGGCCG
>DATKFK010000351.1:0-2538 GCA_035544375.1 Thermoanaerobaculia bacterium | reverse complement strand
TATTATCGACCGCATGACCGGCCTAGAGATGACCGTGAACCTCGCGGACCCGCATGAAGTCCGCTCCAAGATGCCCGAGATCGAAGGGCTGCTAGCTGCTGCACGGCGGCAGCTAGCCGATGTGGAAGCACAAGTTGATCTCTTGGAGCGCATCGTTGGGCAGCCGCGCTCGTCATCGCATGGACCCTCATTGGCAGCTTCCGGCAAGCGGACTCGGGGCAAGACGCGGCGCAAAGTGCGCGCGGCCCCCTCCAAGGCGCCAGCCCAGGAACAGGCGGTCAAGGCGATCGAACTGGCAGGGCATCCTATGGGTCCGGCCGAGCTGTTCCGGTTCATGCAGGAGCAGAAGCTGCCCGGCCCCAACAGTGTCGAGCGCCTAGGCTCGATCCTGTGGGCCGCCGCAGGCGCCGGCCGCCTTACTCGGATGGATGGTAAGTACACGCCGATCGGAGGGTTTCCCGACCGCTCCGAGAGCGCGCTTGCCGCACCGAACGGCCAGATGGCCGTCTCTCCACCGCTGCCTGGACCCAATGGCTTCGGGTCACCAACGGCAGCACCACAAGCTTCCCCGCAAACCCAGATTCCTCCTGGAAGCGCAGGGACGTAAGCTAGATCGGCGCGTTCAGCGGACTACACCGGCTGGTGAGTTCGCGAGGAAGATAGCCCGATTGAAGAGGGCTGGTCTGGCAGGACCAGCCCCTGCTTACGACAACTTATGCTAGTAGGACAGTCTAGCGGTTAGCACCGACGGATGCTAGTGGCTGCCGGTTTCCTTGCGCCAACGCGCGTCGGCCGCCTTCTTGGCGATCGCTGATCGCTGCTCAGGCGTCAGCTTCGCTGCTCGCGCATGACCACCCTTGCGACCGCCGTTGCGGCCGTTGATCTGCGCCTTGGAGGGTTCCTCGTCCGGTTCCGTGGCGTGCTTCATGATCCGGTAGGCCATCTGGTTGAGGTCGGCCATGCGAAGATCGTAGCGCTAGCAGGAGCGCCACGCCCGGCCGTGACGCGGCGCTCCGCGCAGCATGAGCTACTGCGTGATTTCCTCTGCGAGCAGAGCGGCCCGCGACGCAAACACGAAGCCATCGAGGCGATGAACAAGACCGCCTCTGGCGAGCCGTTTCAAGCCGTCGGACGCTGCTACCCGGTCTTCGATCTCGCGGGCGACCTCCTCCTCAGACCAAGGCCGCTGCGAATCATCTGAGAGCAGGACCGACAGGATCACGCCGTCAGTGTGCACCTCCCGCTCGACCTCGTTCATAGGCGGGATAGGCTGCTGTGCAGGCATGGGAGAAATGACCTCCTGTGCTCAGGTCCCGGCGTCGGGTTCACGCCCGCGCCGGGGCCGACTGGATATTGACCACGCCAGCCTAAACGCGCCCACGCCAATCCGAGCGGTCAAAACCAAACTGACCCACTACCGACGGTTGCATGGCCTCCTGCGTGAGCCGCCGAGACGGATCGCATTGGCAGTGACCGTAGCATGGCCGACTCATTTCGGTGATCACGTCAGGCGGCGTTCCCCAGGATGAGTAGCCTGGTGGCATCGATGCCACCATGGTCAGCCAAAGGGATCGCGTGCCTCGATGCCCTCGTAGCGGCGGAAGTCACGGTCGCGCGTGTAGATGACGCTGACGCCGTGCTCGCGCATCAGCGCGACGAGATGCGCGTCGGGCACATGGTTGCCCGCGGTGTCAGATCCGGCAGTGAGACGGTAGAGCTCCCAGAAGCCGGCTCCCTCTGAGGGAGTGCGGACGTTTGGCCGCTCAACGAGCGCCGCGACTGCCTTTGCGGCCTGGGCGGGCGAGAGCGGGTCGGGATAGACCGCTGGATGCGTGGCAATCCGCATGAAGCCCATGATCGTGGGCCAGAAGACGTGGAGCAGGGCCGGGCCGCCGGCGAGCTGCTCCACAAGCTCGCGGGCCGGTACATGCAGCCGGTCGTCAGCGTTCGCCGCGTAGAGCAGGATGTTGGTGTCGACGGTGACGCCCAGACGCCTGCACCGACCCTACGGCTTGCGCGAGTCTGGGCCAAGACTCTGCATGCCATCGCTCTGGCCATCGAGAAGGCGGCGGAGAGCTTCCTTGTCGGCGAGGTCGATCTTCGGTGCCCCCATGCGCCTGCTCGGCCACGCCAGCGGCGCCGGTCCCTTGGCAGGGTCCTCGCGCAGGGCCGCAGCGAGCCGCTCGGAGGCGAGCGCCCCCATGCTCTTGTGCTCGGCATGCGCCCGGCGACGCAGCTGCTCGAGCACGGAGGCGTCGAGATCGAGCGTGGTGCGAGGCATGACGATTGATGCTAACAATATCAGCATCAGATGTGGCCGCCGTCGGCTTCGCGACCGCTACCCTCAGCCTCATGCTGCCCAGCGGCGCTGTAGTCTGCGCCGCGATGCGCGTCGTGCCCACCCGCCTGGACGGCCCGGTCCTGTTCGAGCCTGCCGTGCACCCCGACGATCGCGGGTTCTTCTGCGAGACCTACCGCAAGGAGTGGCACGCGGCCGCCGGCATCCCCGAGCATGAGGAGTTCGTGCAGGACAACCAC
>DATKFK010000350.1:0-2419 GCA_035544375.1 Thermoanaerobaculia bacterium | reverse complement strand
CAGCGTCACCTCTCCGGTTCCTCCTTGCCTGCAAAGCAACCGACCACGGCTGGCAGCACCCTGCGTATCGGCGCCCATAGGGGTGCCGGTATTCACTTTGTGGCGCAAAGTACTTGACGGAGGCTCTGGCGGCCGCTAGAGTTGGGCCGTGACGTTGCCTACGCCAGCTCGCACGCCTCGTTCTTCGCTCTCCGACACGGCCGAGCCTCCGGCGCTCCACCTGCGGGCGATGGACAACCTGCGGTTCATCCGCCAGACGATGGAGGAGGCCGTCTACTTCACCGCCGTCTCCGGCGTCGGCGAGATCGTCGTCGGGCTGACCGCGCTGGCGGCGGCGTGGCTGGCGTCGCGGCAGGCGACGGCCCAAAGATGGCTGATCGTCTGGCTCGGGGAGGCGCTGGTTGCCGCCGTGGTCACCGGCGGGGCGGTGGTGTGGAAGGCACGCCAGGCGCGCGTCAGCCTGGTGTCGCGGCCCGGACGCCGCTTCGCGCTCGGCCTGGTGCCGCCGCTGGCGGCCGGCGCGCTGATCAGCTACGCCCTGCTGGCAGCCGGCCAGCAGGCACTCCTGCCCGGCGTCTGGCTGCTGCTGTACGGCACCGCCGTGGTCACCGGCGGCGCCTTCTCGGTGCGCATCGTGCCGGTCATGGGGCTGGGCTTCATGGCGTTGGGCGCCCTGGCGCTTTTCGCTCCGGCAACCTGGGGCGATGGTTTCCTGGCGGCCGGCTTCGGCGTCCTCAACCTGCTCTTCGGCCTGTACATCTGGAGGCGGCATGGCGGCTAAGCGCAGCCCGCTGCCGCGTGACGGGGAGCACCCACGGAGCAGCCAGGCCGTTACCGGCGGCCAGGGCGGTTCGGGAGATCCGGACGGCTTGCAGGGCGCGCCGCCGCCTCCCCCGGCGGCCATCTCCGGCGCCGCGCTCGATCTCGACCGCCTGATCCACGAGCGCATGCGGCTGGGGATCGTCTCGGCGCTGGCGGTCAACGAGCGGCTGAGCTTCAACGACCTCAAGATGCTGCTGCGCACGACCGACGGCAACCTGAGCGTGCACGCGCGCAAGCTCGAGGAGGCCGGCTACATCCGGTGCGACAAGTCTTTCGTCGGCCGGCTGCCCAAGACGGAGTTCCGTCTGACCGCCGCGGGCAAGCGAGCGCTCGAGCGCTACCTCGACCACATGGAAGCCATCATTCATGCGACTCGCGACGGCTGACGGCACCTGACGGCTGCCGGGGGACCGCCGGCGGGTCGTCCGCGGGCGTCCGCGGAGGAACGGGAGATCCGAGGGAAATATGGGACGGACATCGACGGACGTCTCGAGGCGTCCGCAAGATCAAATTGTGCATTCACCCTGGTTCGAGATCGAGGAGGGATGGGCGATGGCCCATGAGAAGCTGGTCGAGACACTGGCGCCGGGAGCGGCGGGAGGCGGGCGTTGAGCGGGCTGCATGCCGCCATCATCATGGACGGCAACGGCCGCTGGGCGGTGTCGCGGGGCAAGTCGCGCACTGCGGGACACCTGGCCGGCGCCGACGCGGTGCGGCGCACGGTGGAGGCCGCGCCGGGTCTCGGCATCGACATCCTGACCCTGTACGCCTTTTCTTCGGACAACTGGCGGCGGCCGCCCGAGGAGGTGGGCGCCCTCATGCGCCTGCTGCGCCGCTACCTGATGGCCGAGACCGGGCGCTGCGTCGAAAACGGCGTGCGCGTGCAGGTCATCGGCCGACGCGACCGGCTGGCCTCGTCGCTGGTGCGGGAGATCGAGTCGGCCGAGCGGGCGACCGCCCGGGGCCAGAAGCTCTGGCTGCGGATCGCCGTGGACTACTCGGCGCGCGACGCCATCCTGCGGGCCGCCTTGCGCCTCAGCCGCGGCCTCGACCCGGCGCAGCCAGATGGCCAGGGAGAAGCGCCGGTGGCCGGTGCGTCAGGCCAGATCACGCGCGAGGACTTCTCGCGGCTCGTCGCCGAGTGTCCCGAGGAGCGCGCCCACGACGTCGACCTCCTGATCCGCACCGGCGGCGAGAAGCGTCTCTCGGACTTCCTGCTGTGGGAGTGCGCCTACGCCGAGCTGATCTTCACCGACCGCATGTGGCCCGACTTCGGCGCCGCCGACCTGGACGAAGCGGTGCTCGAGTTCCGGCGCCGCGAGCGGCGTTTCGGCACCGTCCCCGCAGCCGCCGGGGCGGCAAGGTCCGGCAAGGCGGCGATCAGCGCCGTTCGTGACCGCTCCGGCCACGCCCAGCCCGACCCCGAGATCGCCGCCGTCGCGATGACCTAGCCTGGCTCTCTTCTCCGTACGCTGAAGATGCGGTGCCTTCGGGGGCTCTCTGTCCACCAACGCAGAACGCCCATATCTCACCTACTTCCAGTACCTTACATGGCAGATCACGAAGGCTTTGTTCTGGTAGGCAGCGCAATACACTC
>DATKFK010000349.1:0-8709 GCA_035544375.1 Thermoanaerobaculia bacterium | reverse complement strand
GGCACGTCTCGGGCGGGGCCATGGTCGCCGCCTTCTATCTGGGCTTGGCCGCTCTCGCCGTCGCGGCTCTGCTCGCTGCCGACCACGGATCCGACGGTTGGCTGCGAGCGATTTGCGCCCGGGTGCTGACTTTCGGCGGTGTCCTGGTGGCACTGGTAATGCTGACGCTGATCCTGGTGACTCTCTACTTCTACAACCACCTCGACCCAAACGACCCGCTCGCTGATCCGCGGGCGAAGGATTCCGACGACGATCACGATACGTTCTTGTTGCGTAGAAGGTCGTGGTATACAGTCGACGCATCATGCGCTCCCCCTCATTGGCTGGCCTGGCTGTGCTCGCGGCGCTGGCCGCGGTTCCCGTCTCGGGCTCCCAGTGGACACAGATCGGCCCACCGGGGAGTCCCAACGTCGTGACCTTCGCCGGCGATCCCCAACACCCCGCAATCGTCTTCGCCGGCCTGTTCGGGGGCGGGATTGCCCGCAGCGCTGATGCTGGGCTGACCTGGAAGGCGGCGAACCAGGGAGTCACCGAGCCCAACGTCACCTTCCTCGTCGTCCACCCGCAACGGGCCGATCTGGTGCTGGCCCGCAGCGACTCGGGGCGGCTGCTGCGCAGCCTCGACGGGGGCCTGAGCTGGCAGGAGCTCGAGGCGGCGGAGGCCATCGTCGCAGCCGTCGCGCCCGCTCCCACCGATCCCAACCTGATCTATGCGGCTTCCTCGATTGGAGTGCTGGTCAGCCGCGACCAGGGTGGGCACTGGGGACGCGTCGGTGGACGCGGGCTGCCACCGCACTACCAGGCGACCGCGCTGGCGGTCGATGCTCGCGATCCCCGCCTGCTCTACGCCGGCATCGCCCACTACACCGGCTTCGGGTTCTGGATCAGCGACGACGCCGGCGAGACCTGGCGGCGGGGCCTGCATGGGGTTCCGGATCAGCTGGTCGCCGATCCCCTGCGCTCGGGGACGGTCTACCTCTTCAAATACGGTAATGTGCAACGCAGCCGCGACCGTGGAGTGACCTGGGAGCCGTACTTCGGCGCCACCTATGCGCTGACCCTCGCCCTGGACCGGCGGCACCCGTGGATCGCGTTCATGCTGGCCCTGGGCGGCCCCACCTCGGCGCCGCGTTTGCTTTTCAAGACCACCGATGACGGCGGCCATTGGCTTCCTGTAGCGGTACCCGATGTCGGCTACTACGGCACTGGGCTCGGGCTCACCGCCGGGGGTGTCCTGCTGGTGAGCCGCGGCGCCAACGTGCTGCGCAGCGCCGACGATGGGGCGAGTTGGGCGGAGGCGGGGAGCGGTCTCATCAATACTTCGATCGGTGCTGTGGCCGCCGGCGGCGAAGGCACCCTCTACGCGAGCAGTGGCAACCTCATCGCCCACACCCGCGACGGCGGCGCCAGCTGGTCATCGGCATCGCTGCCGTTCTACAACGGGGTCACCGCCCTCGCGGTCGATCCCCGGGATCCCTCGATCGTCTACGCGGCAACGACCCTGCCGCCGGGAGTGGCGCCGCCGATTCTCTGGAAAAGCACCGACGGTGGCGATTCCTGGTTCGCCTTGCCCTATCCTTCGGCGGCGAGCCAGCCCTTCTCCGGCATCCACGGCACCGATGTGGCGGTCGATCCTTTCGACTCCCAGGTGGTCTACCTTGCGACCCACTACGATCTGGTGGAAAACACAGGCGGGGAAGGGCTTTATCGCTCGGCCGATGGCGGCCAGAGCTGGGTGAAGAGCCCGCTGTCCGCCGGCGATGTCCTCAGTGTCGTGCTCGTACCCTCACGGCCGGGGACGGTCTGGGTGGTTGGCCAGAACGGGGTCTACGTGAGCGGCGATGACGGGCAGAGCTGGACGACAGTGCTGCTGTCATCGCAATTCAACTACGTCTTCACGGCCGTCGCACCGGCACCCTCCAACCCAGACGTCGTGTGGGTGCTCGCGAACAACAACACCTACCGGAGCGTAGACGGCGGGGCAACCTGGCAGCGGACCCGCGGCCTGGTCCCGTCCACTTATTTTCCCTTTTACAGCTTCGGCCATAGGCTCGCAGTCGACCCTTTCGATGCCGGTCGAATCTACGTCGCCTGGGACGGCGGTGTGTCCCGTCTCTCGTGGGGTGGCCCCTGGCAGGACCTGGACGGAGGTCTGGTCAACCGGAGCGCGAGCTGCATCCTCTTCGACCCCGCCGACCCGCGGCGGCTGCTGGCGGGAAGCGGTGGGGCGGGAGTGTTCGAGATCTCTCTAGCCCCTGATGCAATCCAGCCTTGAAGCGCAGCATCGGCCGAGGCTCGCAGGGACCTCGCGAACGAGGTTGAGGCGCGCCGTTCGACGGCGGTCGTTGGCGGCTACGGATGAAGCACAGGGTGCCCCCTGTCCGCACGCGATACGCCCTGCCGCCGGACCGGCCCTTCCAGGAGACGGCTGTGTCCCCGGGGCTGCATGTTTCGCGGCTCATCTCTGCCACGGCCTGCCGAGGCCACGAGGGGCGCCGGCGCAAAAGGGGGTGTGGTGCAGGCCTTGCAGCAGGAGGCCATTGGCACCTGCTCTCATCGGGACGATGTGCTCAGGTTTCATGACGTACGAGGTCCACGCCTGGAACGGCGTGGAGACGGAAAAAGGAGTTGAACCATGACAATCCTGCGACGAGCCCTTCCGGGTTTTCATAGGAGAGTGCCCATCGTGGCCTTCGCCGCCCTGGCCACCCTCGGCATGCTCTTCGCCGGCCAACCGGTCCTGGCGATGAGTCACGGCGGCGGCGGGCACTCTGGCGGCGGTGGTGGGGGGCGGGGCGGCAGCGCATGGCACGGCGGCGGAGGGGGACACTTTGGCGGCGGCGGCGGCCGCGCCTTCAGCGGCGGCCGTAGCTTCGGCGGCGGTGGTCGTGCCTTCAACGGCGGTGGCCGTGCCTTCAACGGCGGTGGCCGCGCCTTCAACGGCGGTGGCCGCGGCTGGGGTGGCCGGGGCTTGGGTGGCCGATATTATGGCGGCGGCATCGGCTTCGGCCTTGGCTTGGGCCTGGGCTACGACGGGGCCTATCCGTGGGGCTGGGGACCGGACTACTACGGCTATTACCCTGGATACGGGTACTACTACCCTGGCTATGGCTACGACGGCGGTTACTATGGCTATGCCCCCGGCTACGGCGGTTATGACGGCTACGCTCCCGGCTACGACGGCTACGCTCCCGGTTATGGCGGCTATGCCCCTGGGTACGGTGGCTACTACGGCGGCTACTACGAGAGGGGCTACCGCTCCGGCCAAGGCGCCCTCGCCCCTCGCCGCGACGAGAGGGGCAGGCAGCAGATGCAACGGCAGCGGCCCCATGACCAGGGCCAGCAGAGAGGCAGCGGCCGGGACGAGAGCTGGCACGACCGCGTGAACCGCGATCGTGGCGGCAACAGCCCTCAGGGCAACGTCCAGCCCGCGCCGGAGCCGCGCCGCCGCTAGGAGCCTTCAGCACGTCGCTGGGGCGGCGAGGGGCCGCCACCCTCGCGCGGCGGGGCAGGCAGGGCGCCGGGCGGGCTGCGCCCGCTACGGAGCGGGTTGCGGCGCCGGGCTCAGGGCGAGGACCCGCACGCCCGTCGTCGCGGCGCCACCTCCGCGCTGCGCACGGGGACGAGGTCGGATGGCAGCCGCGGGGGCAGGCGGCAGGGCTCGAGCAGCGGTGCCATGCCGACTCGCCCGGCCGGTGAACCGCGCGCGCTGCCGTCCATGGTGGTGTCCTCCAGCTCACGGTGCTCCGGAATGAAGCCGACGGAGGAGGTCGAGGCGAAGACCGGTCGGCTCCTCGCGGCTCGGCGCAGCGCCGGCGGCGACCTGCGCGGCGTAGACCCAGCGCGGGTCCGACGGCGCGATGGCGGCCGACGAAGCCGAGGTCCCCGCCGCCGGGCAGCCCGGCCCAGGTGCAGCCGGGCGCCGTCACGATCAATGGCCGTTGAGCTCGATGAAGCCGATGACCCGACGGCTGAACTCGGCGGGGATCTCGAGATACATGAGGTGCCCCACGCCCTCGATCACCATGCGGCGGGCGCCGGGGATGCCGGCCTCGATCGCTCCCGCTTGGGCGTGAACGTCGGGGATGTCGGCGTCGCCGGTGAGTAGCAGCGTGGGCACGTGGATCTCGTGCAGCCTGGGCAAGGCCGGTTGGTCCCGCAACGGACGGTCGGGATGCGTCAGGTCCTGCGGGTTCGCCGAAAGTATGTCGGACAACCGCTTGCGGGCGGCCTCGTGATCCGGCCCGATCAGGTACCGGTCCCTGGACCACTCCGCAATGGCACCCTTGATGTCGCCCTTGGCCTGGAGCTCGATCGCGTGCTTGCCGCGCTCGAGGAAGTGCTGCGAGTACGGCATGCCGCTGACCACGGCGCCCACCAGCACCAACTGCTGGACGATCTCGGGATGCGCCAGCGTGAAGTTGATCGATACCTCGCCGCCATGCGAGCTGCCCACCAGCACGGCGCGTGACACCGCGAGCTGATGCAAGAGCGCCGCGAGGTCGTCCGTCTCGTAGTACCAGCTGGTTGCCGGCGGCGAGCGCCCGAAGCCGCGGCGGTCGTAACGAATGGTGTGGAAGTGCCGGCAGAGCTCGGGCCAGACGTCGTCCCAAACGCCGGAGTTGGCGCCACCGTCGTGCAGCAGCACCACGGTCGGCGCCGCCTTGCCGCATTCCTCGTAGTAGAGCTTCGCATTGCCGACCTGAACGAAGCCGCCCGGCGCCGCGCGGACCGCAGCCACCGCCCCGGTCTGCCCGCGGGCTTCTCTCCACGGACATGGATCCGCCATCAGCAACGCCGCAACCAGCACACCGCGGGAGACGACCGCGCCAAGCTCTCTCATCGGCGACCTCCGAACCGCCCCTGCGCTCGGGCGGTCCCGAGAGTCTACATCCGCGCGGACGCTGTCGGGCTCAGGGAGCGGCGACCCGAATCGAAGGGGAACCTCGCCGAGGGGGTCAGTTCGCCGCGGGATCGCGGTCGCCCTCTCCTGGCTCCCGGATCTGGATCTCCGGCTGCTCGTGGACGCGGTCGTCTGCCGCAGCATGCTACTCTTTGCGCATAAATCTAAAGCCTCTCGCCGCTCTCGTCCGAACCGCGGAAAGGGATAACGCCATGCCAGCCACCAAGCGCAAGAGCAAGCAGGCACCAGCCGCTACCGCGCCCGCCCCGAAAGGGATGGCGAAGATCGAGAACCTCGTCATCGTCATGATGGAAAACCGCTCGTTCGATCACTTCCTCGGCAGCCTCTCCCTCGCGGAGGGGAGGCAGGACGTGGATGGCCTCACGAACCCGCTCCCGAGCCTTGCGGATTCCACCGGCAAGCAGTACACGGCCTGGGACATCGGGACCGGGTTCGCCTTCCCTGACCCGCCCCACGAGTTCGAACACGCCCACGCGGACTGGAACGCAGGCAAGAACGACGGCTTCGTCAAGCAGTACGAAGCGGCCCATGCGGCCGCCCAAAATCCGGGCATCGACCTGCGCGTTCCCATGGGCTACTACACCAGGGCGACCCTGCCCACCATCTACGCGCTCGCCGACCAGTTCACGCTCTGCGATCAATGGCACTCCTCCGTCCTCAGCTCCACCTGGCCGAATCGCAAGTACCTGCATTCGGGCTGCCGCGACGCCGACAGGGACACCCAGACCCTCCCGCCTTTCCCTGGATTCAAGACGCGGCCGATCTGGGACTTCCTCGAGGACGAGAAGGATCCCGACACCAAGCAGCGGTTGACCTGGAAGTGCTACTTCACCGACCTGCCGTTTTTGGCCTTTTGGTACACCTTCGCAGCGCGCCACGCCCTCAGCAACTTCCACCCGATTCTGCAGTTTGCCGAGGACTGCTTCGCCGATACCCTGCCCACCTTCAGCATCGTGGACCCGGCGTTCTCGGTCGCCGACGACCATCCGGCGCACGATCCGCGACTCGGCGAGAAGTGGCTGGGGCTGGTGATCGACGCCCTGACGGTGAGCGAAGCGTGGCGCCACACCGCCCTGCTCCTGCTCTACGACGAGAACGGCGGCTTCTTTGACCACGTCAACCCGCCGCCGGCGGCCGTCGCGCGGCCGGACGTCGCTCCGGAGGACAACCGGCTAGGCTTTCGGGTGCCAGCCTTCGTGGTGAGCCCCTATCCGGTCAAGGGCAGGGCGGTGAAGACCGTCTTCGACCACACCTCGCTGCTCAGGACGATTGCCAGCCGTTGGCAGATCGATTTTCCTCCGGAGTTCGGCGCCCGCTGGCGGACCATGCCCGACATCTGGACCGATTGCTTCAACTTCGAGGCGCCGCCGCTGGGGCCCGGAATCTACACCGGCCAGCCGCTCAAGGACCTCAACTTCTCGAGCGGGGTGCAGGACCGCCTGCAGGCCCCGCCGCACGGCTTCGGCGAGCTGCTGGAGCGCATCTTCATCCTTCCGGAGCTCAAGCTCTTGGACCGCCGGGCGCAGGTGTACGAGAACCTCGACGCGTTCGAGAGTCGAGTGATCAACTTGAAGCGAACGATCCGCTCATGAAGCCTACGCGTAATCGAACAGCGCCATGAAGCCGAAATCCATGTGCAGCTGCTGGTGGCAGTGGAAGAGCGTGCGGCCCGGATTGTCCGCAACGAAGTCGAAGGAGAGCTCCTGGAAGCCACCCAACATCACGACATCCTTCATCACGCCGGCGGTCGTTTTGCCGCCGATGCCGGTCAGCTCGAAGCTGTGCCGATGCAGATGCAGCGGGTGGATGTCGTCGCTGGCGTTGCGGATTTTCACTCGGTAGCGGCGTCCCTGGTGGACCGTGTACCTCGGTTTCAAGGTGTCCATCGAGAAGGGTTCGCCGTTGAGCGTCCAGACATTGAAACCGTGCGCGGCGCCGTTGTGCTTGACGATCGTGATCTCGATCGCCTCGTGGGGCGTAGCCGTCGATGGACCGGCCTTGGCAAAGCGTGTGTAGGCCCAATGGAACGGCTTCGGCTTCACCCACTGCGGCTTGCCACCGCGGCCGGCGTACTCGACGACGGTTCCCATGCCGTGACGGCGGTCGTCGTCGGCGAGATCGCCCATGACCCAGACGCCCGGATGATTCATGTCGACGATCGCCGAGATGCGCTCGGCCGTGCCCAGCCACAACACCGGCACCTCCGCCGGTGTCGGCACCGGGTTGCCGTCGAGCGCCACCACGCGGAAGACATGCCCGGGCAGCGCGAGGCTGCGGATCTCCGTGGCGCTCGCGTTGAGCACGTGGAACAGCACCCGCTCCCCCTGCTTCACCTGGATCGGCTTGCCATGCCCGAGCATCGTGCCATTGATGCTGAAGAGCTCGTAGCCGACCTCGAATCCCTTGGGCATACCCTTGGCATCCGCGTCGGCGGCTTTCCCGATCCGCTGCAGCTCCGCGAGCGGGCTGCCGGCAAGGAAATCCATCGCCATGTCGCCGCCGCGGCTGAAGGCCGGCGCGAACTCCTTCATCACCAGGAAGACCTCGCGATCGTAGGCGCCGGGGTGGCTCGCGGGCTCGATGTAGACCGGACCGGCCTGGCCGGTGTAGGTGCCGCGGTTGAGGTCGCTCCCGGCGGCCACGTGCGTGTGATAGAAGCGGAAGCCGGATGGCTTCGGCACAAAGGCGATCCGCCGCATGCCGTGCGCAGGAACGGCAGGCGAGCCTTCCTCCGCTGCGCCGTCGACTTCGGTCGGAATCATCTGGCCGTGCCAATGGACCAACTCCGGCGTGTCCGTGTCATTGTGGATGTCGACCACCACCCGCCGGCCTTCCTTCAAGCGGACGAGCGGTCCCGGGAACTGGCCGTTGTAGAGCGTCGTGGACACGATATGGCCCGGCGCGAGCTCGACCAGCCCGGTACCGATGCGCAACGTGTAGTCGGCCTTCTCATCGGCGGCTTCGTCGACAGCTCGCGCAAAGCGTGGTACGGCGCCGAGTACCGGTACCAGCCCGGCAAGCTTGAGCAGCGAACGGCGATCGATCGTCATGGCTGATTCCTCACGCGGGTGTGGCGCTGAGGAGCGTTGCCAGCCGCGACGATCGCCGCTGCCATCGCGACCTTGTGATCCTTGCCCCAGGGCGGCCCGATGGACCTCCTCAGCTTTAGGAAGTGGGCATCGAGATTCTCGATGCGCAGCGCCTCGCTCGCCGCTGCAAACACCTTCTTTGGGTCGAACCAGTGGACGGCCCAACCGCGCGCCGCGGCCGCGGCGGCCAGCGCCTCGCGGTACATCACCCAGTCGGCGACGTTCTGCGCCCGGTAGTCCTTGATCCGCTCGGCAATGGTGGGTGGCAGCCCTGGGCACTGGCGAAGCGCGACGCCGAGGATGCGCCCGGGCACCGTTCTCGCGACGGCGTCCAGGCCGAGCTTCGCGTGCCGTTCCGCCGAAACCCGCACACGCTCCACCAGCGCCACTGCCTCGTGGAGCGGAAGCGCCTGCCCTTCGCTGTGGTGCGGAATCTTCGGCAGGTCCTCGTCCACCAGTTCGACGCGGCGACGGTCGAGGAGCGTCCCGTCGCCCGCGACCGTCACCAGCACCGCCCAACCGCCGTGATCCGATACCCCGATGATCCCGTCGTCCCTCGACACGATGTTTCCTCCAGGCCGAGTGCTTTGCGTACCGTTTGAGGCCAAGGTTATCAGGGGAGCCCGCCCGACGAGAGGGAGCTTGCCACTTGAAGCCGAGGGGGCTATCAGAGAGGGAGCTTGCCCGCCGCCTCGG
>DATKFK010000348.1:0-3164 GCA_035544375.1 Thermoanaerobaculia bacterium | reverse complement strand
ACCTACGATTTCTTGCCTTACAAACCCAAGGCGTACAAGCGGTTCAAGCCGATCGACGACCTCACGGCGGTGGCCCACTTCTACAACAACCTGGGCGCCGAAGCGCTGCTCGGCGGCGACCTGAAGCAGGCCGTCCAGCTGCTGACGGTGGCGCACCAGGTCGCGCCGCGCTTCGAAAAGAGCCTCAACAATCTCGGCGTCTGCAAGGCCCGCTCCGGCGATTACCAGGGCGCCCTGGAGCTTTACCGCCAGGGCCTGGAATCCGACCCGGCGAACACCATGATCCTCACCAACATGAGCCGGGCGTATCAGCAGCTGGGGCGCGCCGACGAGGCGGCCGGGCTGCTCGCGCAGGTCGAGGCGGCCAACACCACCAACCCGTTCTTCTTCGTCTATCAGGGCGACATGGCCCTGGCCCGCGGCGACACTCAGAAGGCGCTCGACTACATGGTGCGGGCATTGCGGCTCGACAGCGAGGTGCCCGAGGTCCACGTCGGCCTGATGAAGGTCTACCTGGCCCTGGGCGACCTCGAAAAGGCCAGGCATTACCTGGAGCGCGCCCTGAAGCTCGACGCCAACGACCGCGAGGCGTTGCGCTACGTCCACCTGCTCGGCAAGTGAAGTGATCGGCGAGTGACTTGCGTCCAGCCGGCTGGCGGTGCGCCGCCAGGGGCCGCGGCGCAGCCGGTTGTTCCAAACATCTTGGCCGAACCGCCTCCAAGGCGTAACATGGCTGCGCGCTGATTGTTGCGTTCCTTGGAAGGAGAGCTTCATGATCGCGGCCAAGGTCCGCGGCCGCCGCCCCGGCCGCAGCTCTTATCGTCTTCTCGCGCTGGGCGCGGGCCTGCTGGCCCTGCCCCTGCTGCCGCTTGCGGCAGCCGCCCCTTCGGCGCCGCCGGCGCCGCAGCGCTTCGAGGAGACCACCCAGGTGGTCTCGGTCGAGGTGCCGGTCAACGCCGTCGACCGTGCGGGCAAGCCGGTGCGCGGCCTCAAGGCCTCCGACTTCGAGGTCTTCGACGAGGGCGCGCGACAGGCCATCAAGCACTTCGAGGTGGTGGATCTCGACGCCCTGCAGCCGGACCAGGCCATCGCGCCCCTGGCGCCCGGCGCGATCGGCACGGTGGACGACGTCGATGCCTTCGACGCCGCCGTCCGCCGCCACTTCCTGCTGCTCTTCGACATTTCTTTCTCGAACCCCACGGCCGTGTTGCGGGCGCGCCTGGCGGCGCGCGACTTCGTCCTCAAATCGCTGCGCCCCACCGACCTCGTCGCCGTGGCCACCACCTCGCTCGAGACCGGCCCGCGCCTGGTGCTGACCTTCACCCCCGACCGCGCGCAGCTGGCGCACGCCATTGACACCCTGGGCATGAACCACAGCGAGGAGGTGGCGCAAACCGCTCCCGATCCCCTGCGTTTCATCATTGCTTCGCCCTCCTCCCTCAACCTGGAGTCCAACCTGCCGCTCGGTTCCAGCCAACCGGCGAGAGGGTCACAGCGCAATCCGGACGCCGCGGCCGCGCTGGGGGATGCCAACAGCGCCCTGCTCGACAGCCTGGTCGCGGTCCGCGCCTACGCCCAGAAGGACCAGCGGGCATACGCCAACAGCCAGATCACCGCCTTCACGCGCGGGCTGGCCAGCCTGGCCAAGGCGCTGGAAAGCCTCAAGGGGCGCAAGACCGTCGTCTATTTCTCGCAGGGGTTCGACAGCAGCCTGCTGCTCGGCCGCGAGGACCTGGGCAGCAAGGAAGCGGCGGACGAGGCGTTGAACATCGCCTTGGGCAACACGCACCTGGTGGATAGCGACCAGCGCTTCGGCAACACCAGCTTGAAGGGCGCCGTCAACCGGATGCTCGAGGAGTTCCGCCGCGCCGATTGCGTCATCCAGGCCATCGACATCAGCGGCTTGCGCGCTTCGAGCGACGCCACCGACGCCGGCCAGGTCTCCGGGCAGGAGGCGCTCTTCTACATGGCCAACGAGACCGGCGGCGAGCTGTTCAAGGACGCCAACAATTTCCGCGAGCAGCTCGAGCGGGTGCTCGAGCGCAGCAACGTCACCTACCTGCTGGCCTTCCAGCGCTCCGACCTGAAGGCCGACGGCGCCTACCATCGCCTGCGGGTCAAGACCAAGGCCTCGGGCGTGCGGTTGTCGTACCGCGCCGGTTACTACGCGCCGCGGCCCTACCAGCAGCTCGATCCGCTGGAGAAGAACCTGCTGGCCGCCGACGGCATCGCCCGCGCCGTGCCGCGAAGTGGCCTCGACATGGAGCTGCTGGTGGCGCCCTTCCGCGCCAGCGAGAAGGCAGCCTACGTGCCGGTGATCATCGAGCTGCCCGGGCCCAGCCTCATGCAGGGCAGCAAGGGCGACCGCTTGAACCTCGAGCTCTACGCCTACGTCAGCAACCGCCAGGGACAGATGGCCGATTTCTTCACCCGCCGCTTCGCGCTCGACGTCAAGAAGGGCCGCGAGGCGCTGCAGTCGACGGGCGTCAAGTACTACGGCCATCTCGACCTGCCCGCCGGCGACTACCAGGTGCGGGTGCTGGTGCGCGACGCGGACTCGGGGCGCACCGGGGTGCGCTCGACGTCGTTGTCGATCCCCGCCTACCAGAAGCTCGAGCCGGTGCTGCTGCCGCCGCTGTTCATCGAGGGGCACCACTGGGTGCTGGTGCGGGAGCACGACAAGGGGGCCGGCGGCGGCGCGTCGGTCGTCTACCCGTTCACGCTCAAGGGCGAGCCCTACGTGCCGGCCGCGCGCCCGGCCCTGGGCAGCGCCGACAAGGCGCGCCTGTGCCTGGTGGGCTACAACCTCGGCGCCGGCGACCTGGCGCTCGAAGGGCACGTCACCGCTGCCGACGGCAGCCCGCTCTCGGGCGGCGACCTGACCCTGGTCGAACGCACCGCGACCGGGGTGAAGGGAGAGGACGAGCTGCTGGCCACCTTCCAGCCGACCGGGCTGGGAGCCGGAGACTACGTGCTGCGGGTGGCGCTCACCGACCGCACGACGGGTCACAAGGAAGTGAACTCGTTGCCCTTTCAGGTGGTCAGATAGTGTAGAATGCATCATCGGCTTACAGAAGGACATCGCCGATGAAAGAGAGTAAAGCCATGTCGTCGAGATCGCGGTCTCTGTTGGCTCGTCCCTACCCGGCCCTCGGGCTGGGCCT
>DATKFK010000347.1:0-2207 GCA_035544375.1 Thermoanaerobaculia bacterium | reverse complement strand
CGAGCTGGCGGCGGACGCACTCCTCGACGGCCGCCGTCGCGCGGGCCTCGAACGCCTCCCCGTCGTAGGGTTGACCGTTCTCCCGGGCCCGCATCAGCTCGATCAGGTCATCGGGCCTGGCGATGCTTCCCGTGTGCGTGGTCAGGATCCGGTCTGTGCTCGTCTGCACTGGCGAGTCCCTTCGCTAGCAGCCTGAATCTTTATAATATAAAGTTGGCGGTATTCGGCAAGGGGGTAACGCTGCGTGACGTACGGCGATCCAGCCCATGGTGCGACGACCAAGGCAGACGGCGCCTACCTTGAAATGCGCAATCAGATTCTCCAGGGCAAGCTAAAGCCGGGCAGCCGGGTTGACTACGTACAGCTCTCGGGAGCCTTGGGTGTCTCCATCACTCCCCTGCGCGAAGCCCTGCGGCGCCTTGAGGCAGATCATCTGGTCGTACGCAACGCGCATCGGGACGTGGTAATCGCGGCCCTCACCCGTGAGGAGGCGTCCGAGCTGGTCACAGTCCGACGGGAACTCGATCTTCTCGCGGCGCGGCTCGCGGCCGGGCAGATATCACCGGAGGAACTCGCCAAGGCGCGAGAGCTGATCGCTCGCCAAGACGAGGAGGAAGCACTCCGCTACCTGCGAGACGCCGGGCTTCCTGTGGCCGTGGGCGGCATGCTGAATGTCAACCGGGCGTTTCACCGGATGGTCTACTGCGGCTCGCACAATCAGGTCCTGATCCAGTACAGGGACGCCATATCGACTCGGACGGAGCGCTACGTCATCGTGGCGCGCCAGATCAACAACGTCTCGCCCGCCGCCTACCGATTGCTGCATGAGAAGCTGCTTGCGGCGCTGGAGGCGCGCGATGCGGAGGCCGCCACGGACGTGATGCGAGCCCACTACCGGGAACTAGACCTCGACTTCGCCAACGTGATCTTCGGCCCGGCCCCGGCGAGTTGACAGCGGCGGGCGTTAAACCAGTGAGGCAGTCAGTCCGCCGTCGAGGATGTAGTGGCTGCCGGTGACCCACGACGCCCGGTCGGACGCGAGGAAGGCGGCGACCTCGGCGATTTCCTCCGGGGTGCCGAGCCTGCCCTGCTTCATCGCGACGAGATCGCCGAACGGGATCTGGGTCGCCGCCTCGAAGCCGGGTACGAGCCGGGCGACCATGGCGGTGTCGGCAAAGCCTGGGCAGACCGCGTTGACTCGCACGCCGGCCGCCCGCATCTCCACCGCCGCGACCCGGGTGAGCTGGATCAGCGCCGCCTTCGTCGCGCAGTAGGAGCCGAGCAGCGGGCTGCCGCCGACCCCGGCGATCGAGGCGATGTTGACGATGTTGCCCTTCGAGGCGATCAGGTGCGGAATTGCCGCCTTCATCGCGACGAACGGACCGCGCACGTTGACCGCGAAGATCTTGTCGAAGCTCTCTGTTGTCTGCTGGAGCAACGGCGCGGAGACCTCGATCCCGGCGTTGTTGACCAGGACGTCGAGGCCGCCGAGGATGTCGACCGCCTGCTGGATCGCCGCCTGCACCTGGGCCTCGTCGGTCACGTCGCAGTTGGCCACCCCGGCGGCACCGATCTCCTCGGCGGCCTGCTTGGCCGTATCCGGGTTGATGTCGCTGACGACGACCCTGGCGCCGCGCTCGGTGAACAGCGCCGCGATCGCCTTGCCGATGCCGGCGCCAGAACCGGTGACGAAGACCCGCTTACCCTCAAGCTCGGACATTGCTTTCCTCTCGTTCGATGGGGGAGCCGCCTGCCGCGGCTTGTTACATGGCATCGACCTTGGGCATGATCTCTTCCTTGATCCGCTTGAGGTCATCGAGCGTCTTGGCTACGGGAACGTCGGCGAACGGCGGCCACAGCATCGGCATCGTCAGGCCGGCTTCCTTGTAGCGCTTCAGCATGTCGGTGATCTGCGTCGCCGTCCCGGCCAGCAGGTTGCTGCCCTTGCCCATCGGGCTCTGGTCCATGGGCTGGTCGGTGATGACGAACCAGATCATCGAGATGATCTCAAGATCGTCGACCGAACGGGGCGTGGCTAGCTCGCCCAGCTCCCGCTGGATCTCGGTGCGCCACCGGGCGATGTCCTCAGGCGAGTCCTGGATGCCGATCCAGCCCGCCAGCCCGTACTTCGCGATCCGGCTGGCCGAGCGCTTGGCGTCCTTGAGCCCGCTGAAGAACATCGGCGGGTGCGGCTTCTGCAGCGGCTT
>DATKFK010000346.1:0-5801 GCA_035544375.1 Thermoanaerobaculia bacterium | reverse complement strand
CGCCGCTTCTTCGGCGAGGTGTACCGCAACACCACCTCCCGCCGCGGCCCCCAAACCAACGCCACCGCCTCCAGACCGCCGGACCGCCGGACCCGCTGCGCCCATAGGTGTCGTCGTCTCTACTAACGTCCCGCTGTCATCAGCTCCCGCAACCGCCGGCAGGCGCGGCGCCGCGCTTGCCGCAGCGAGGCGGGCTTGGCGTCGCCGAGCACGCGCGCGAGCTCGCACTCGTCGAGGCCCAACCTGAACACCAGCCACAAGAGGTTCCGCTGGCGGGGCGTGAGCGCCCCTAACAGGCGCGCGAGATCGAGGCGGGTGCAGATCTGCTCTGCGCCGCCAGCCGCCGCGCCGGCGAGCCGCTCGAGCTGCTCAGGGCCGGCAGGCACGATCTTGCTGGCGAGCTGACCCTGCACATATTTGCGGCACTGATTGCGCACAGTGCCGACGAGCCAGGAAGCCGGTTCCCGGACCTGGGACCAGCTGGTGAACAGGGCGAGCAGCGCGTTCTGCATCAGGTCCTCGCTGTCGGCCACAGGGATGCGGTAGCGCCCGAAGGTCCGGGCGAGCTGCGGTCGCACCTGGTCGAGCACCGCGGCGAGGCGGCTGGACCACTCGTCCGGACGTCCCGGCTTGACCACGGCCTGGCCCTCATCCGGCGGAGCCGTTGCCGGCCTGCGGGTCGTGGCCGGCGTCGAACTCGATCCGCACCCGCCGCAACACCTCGAAGCGCCACGAGATGAGGTCCCGCAGGCTGGCGTCGAGCTCCGCGCCTGAGCGGCGTCCGGTCTCCTCCGCGAGCCCCAGGTCGGCGCAGATGTCGGCCCGGGTGCGCGGCTCGAGCTCGTCCCAGGCGAGGTGGGGAATCGGCGTCCGGGCGCGCGTCGGCCGAAAGGTCAAATCGGGGCGGTGGCGCGAGTCGCGCAGGTAGCGGCTGGCATTGGCAATGACCTCGGTGGCGCAGGGCCGGTGGGGGTCGAGCCGCACGTAGCCAACCAGCCTGATGACGTCCCGGGCGCGCCGATGGAGGTGGGGCGATTCGGCCAGGGCGTCGAGGGTGCACTCGACCACGGTCAGGAGGAAGCCCCTGTGCCACTGGTGATCGAGGCAGAGCGCCAGCAGCTCGAGCAGCGCCTGGGCGGCGTCATGGTCCTCGCCGAGAGCGAGCAGGCCCGAGACCACGCGGCAGAGCCGGCGGAGGGCGCTGCCGCCCTGGCCGCAGCCCCGGGCAGCCAGGGCGCCCCGCCAGCGCAGCCGCAAGCGCATCCGCGGCTCGAGCACCTGGGCCGTGAGGCGGTCCGCCGCGGCGAGCATCTGCTTGGCGCCGGCGGTGTCGCCGTCCGCCGCCAGCGCCACCGCCAGGCCCAACCGGCCGGTGACCGCCCAGGGCTGCGTCCCCGCCACGAGCGGCAGGGCCGCTTCGAGCAGCGGCAGCGCCTCGTCGGGATCGCCGGCGGTGATCAGCGTCCAGCCCTGCTCGATCTGCGCCTGGCCGGCCTCGAAGGTGGAGCCGTGGTCGTCGAGCAGCATCACCGCCCGTTCGCCGAGCCCGAGCGCCTCCTCCCAGCGCAGCTCCTGGCGCCGCAGCCTGGCGAGCGCCAGGCAGTAGAGCGCGCGGGCGTAGCCGAGATCGGGTGCCAGCTGGCAGGCGGCCCGGCGCAGCTCCCGGCCCGCGCCGCTCCTGTCCGCGGCGTCGAGGAGACGGTGGGCGCGGGCGCAGCGCACCTCGACCAGGAGCTGCCGGTGCAGGAGGGCCTCGGGATCGCCCCCGGCGAGAGCGACGGCGATGTCCCCCGCCAGGTCGATCAACCGGTGAGCGAGCGCCATCTCCTCGTGCTTGGACGCCGCGAGCAGCTGCCAGGCGACCTCGAGCGAGGCGTAGCGCGGGTCGGTCGCGGCCGTGCCCCAGCTGTCGGGGCGCTCGAGCAGCTCGCGCACCCGCTCGGGCGCGGCGCGCCGCTCGCTCTCGATCGCCGCGAGGCGCTCGTCGAGCTTGGTCTCACGCTCGAGATCCCGCAGCAGGCGCAGGATGGCGGCATCGGCGGCGGCGTCGGGCGTCCAGGCCACCTCCAGGTCGTGCGCCTCGGCCGCCAGCCGGCGCCGGCAAACCGCGCAGGTCGCGACGTGGACCAGCAGCGACCGTTCCCTGGCGCCGAGGCCGTCCAGGATGGCCGCATCGAGGTGCCGCGGTGCCACGGCCCGTGACGCCATCACTGCGGCTCCGGGGCCGTCCCGCGCTGGAACAGCAGGCGGTAGGTGTTGACGATCGCCTCGATGGCGTCGATCACCACGATGCGGCTCGGCTCGTCCATGGCCTCGATGCCGAGCAGGCAACGCATGAGGCGGGGATCGCGCACGTCGCGCCCGAGAAGGCTGTCGAGAGTGACCTCGAAGAGGGCCGCCAGGCGGACCAGCACGATGACGGTTGGCGCGTGGACGCCGCCCTCGTACTTGGTGACCATGGATTTCGAGATCCGCAACTGCTGGGAAAGAGAGCGCTGGCTCAGCCCGCGAGCTGCCCGCAGCGCCTTGATGCGGGAACCGAGAACCTGGGCGAGCTCCTGTTCCGAGGGCCATCGAGAGGGCATGTCGGCCATGGGCCATAGAGTGACCTAGAAAGTTCATATTTGCAACCGTTGAGTAACACTCACCGGCCCGCGCCCGCGAAGCGGCCCCAGCCACAATTAGATGCGAGCCGCTCCCGGGCGACGCAAAGAGGTGCGTTACACTCAACCCTTGCGGCGCTTTTACTCCTCGAACTTGCGAAACTGAGTAGGCGATCTTTGCGGGAGCTGGCGGCCATGGCGGCCCCAGCCTTGCCCGCAAACGAGGAGGTTGGTATGCCCCGGCTGTCCCGTCGTTTCGCGTTGACCCCGCTGTCCCTGGCGCTCGCCCTGGTCCTGGCGGCGCCCCCCGCACAAGCAGGTCAGAGCCCGCCGCTCGGCTGGCTCGACGCAGTGGCCCAGCAGCTCGCACAGTGGACCGCTAGCTGGTGGGCCTGGCCGACGACGGCCGGGAGGTCGTCCGGCCAAGCCCAGCACCCTGCCAAGAGCCCGCCGAGCAAGCTCAGGATCGACTGCGGCATCCTGATCGAGCCTGACGGTGGATGCCCGGGCGCTGCTTCCCACCCTGTCAAGAGCCCACCGGTCAAGCTCAGAATCGACTGCGGCATCGAAATCGATCCCAACGGCAAGTGCCTGCTGCCCGCACCCGCGCATTAGCGACGGTGCCAAGGGGGCGGGAGAGTTGAGGTCCGATCCCCTTCTTCCGTCCCTGCGCAAACGATGGCACAATGTAGCGCTCGGGGAGACAAGATGACCGAGCACCCACCGCCAGCGGATCTCGAGCGGCTCGTTAGCGGCACGCTGTCCGCCGAGGAGAAGCAGCGGCTGATGGCGCATCTCCTGGGCCGGTGTCCCCGCTGCTGCAGCGCCCTGGGGCACTTCGGAGGCTTCGACACCGCCGGCGTGGTGGTGGCCGAGGATTATGAGGGCGCCCTCGACCGCGCCATCGCCACGGCCTCGCGTTTCGCCGCGCCCCGCCAGCAGGCGGCCGAGACGCTCGCCTCGCTGCTCGCCGGCGACGCCAACCCGGCCGGCCGGTGCTCGCCGCCGGAGCCGGCGACGCTCGCCGGGTTGCCGCGAGTGCAAGCGCTGCTCGAGGCCGCCCGCGGCCTGCGCCACGAGGATCCCCGGGCGATGCTCCGGTTCGCCAAGCTCGCGCGCTACGCGGCGGATCACCTGCGGATGCGGGACTATGGCCGGGAGGCCGTGGCGGATCTCCGCGCCCTCGCCTGGGCCGAGCTGGGCAGCGCCTATCGCGTGTGCAACGAGTTGAGCCCGTCGGAGCATGCGATGAATCGCGCGATCTATTGGTGCAAGCGCGGCTCGCGCTCGGATCTCCTACTGGCCCGGGTCGCCGATCTCCTCGCGTCATTGCTCGCCTATCAGCGGCGCTTTCCCGAGGGCCGCGAGCTGCTGGCCGTCGTCTACCAGATCCACGCCGAGGCGGGAAACCGGCACCTTGCCGGTCGGGCCCTAGTCAGTCAGGGAAACCTGGCCGCGTGGGCAGGCTCTCCCCACGAGGCCCTCCCCATCTTGCGCCGAGGCTTCGACCTGCTCGACCCGGAGCGCGACCCGGCGCTGTTCGTCCAAACTCTCTGGAACATGCTGACCAAACTTGCGGATGTAGGGCATTTCCGCAGCGCCCGCCGGCTCCTTTGGCGGTCCCGTATCCTCTTTGCGGATGTCGTCGAGCCGCATCGGCTCCGCTGGCTCGAGGCGAGGATTCTTGCCGGTCTTGACGATTTTCAGCGGGCCGAGGCGGCGTTCCAGCAGGCGCGTGCGGCGTTCGTCGAGCAGGGCCAGGTGTACCCGGCAGCCCTGGTCGGGCTCGACCTAGCGGCCCTTTGGGCGCGCCAGGGCCGGGTCAAGGACGTCTTCGAGCTCGCCGAGGAGATGATCGTCACCTTCCGGGCACTGCGCATCGCCCGCGAGGCCATCAGTGCGCTACTGATCTTGAAGCGCGCCTGTCTCCATGGCGGCCAGCTGCTCGCGCTGATCGGGCTGGCGTCCGACCTGCTGGAGAACCTCGAGCGGCAACCGGCCAAGCCCCGCGACTACTCGGGCTCGCCGCCCCCACCGGGTTCCCCATCACCTTCCTCCTGATTGGCCGGTGGGTCGAGCGGCGGCGGCGGCCGCTTCTTCTGCTCGGCCCGGCGCGCCAGCACTTGCACGACCACCTCCTCGACCAGGCTGTTGAGCTCCTCCTCCGATCCAGGACCGTCGAGGTCGTCGTCGTTCGGCACGAACTCACCGCGGTAGCCGATGCGCTCGAAGGTCTCGAGCAGCTGGCCGCCGGCCGAGAAGCCGCGACGTCGGTCCGGGGCCTTGCGGGTGGCGATCGCAAAAAACTCCTGCTGCGACATGCCGATGACGCGGAGCACGGCGATGACGTGCTTGATCTTGAGGTCCACGGCGCCGCACAGCGCGCGGCGCAGCGCCTTGGGTCCGGCGCCGAGCCGGTGCTCGACTTCGGTCATCGTGAAGCCGGCGGCCTTGATGGCCTGGCGCAAGATCGCGGCATAGTGCCGGGCTTCCGTCGCGACCTGTTGACTGTGGTTCATGGGACCCCGCAGCAGTGTACCCGATTTTATCCCGCGCCGTGTCACTATTCGGCCCTTTGCCCAGGCCCGGGCGGCGAGCGCGGCCGACGAACCCGGCAGTCTCGACGCCTCGGCGGCAAGTAGTCCTGACTGCAAATAGGCAAGTCGTCAAATAGTCATGAAGGATCAAAGCTGGCGCCGGGGTTGTTCAGCGCGGCGCCGGCCTGGGTGGTAGCGCAACGCCAACGACAGCGCCGCGGCTTCTCGGCCTGCGGCCAGCTTGCTCGAGACCTTCGAGCGCATCAGCGATGCGCACCGAGCTCTGCATCTAAGGCGAACTGCTGGCCGACCGGCGTCGACGATGACTAGACGAGGGCGGTTGTCACAGAGCTATCACACGGTTCCCATGTCGCCTTTTAGCAGGCTTGTGCAACTAACAGATTGAAGCAGGTAACCCACGGATGGGACCGCGTAGCGCACCGAAAACGCGCCCGCTACCAGGGTGGCGCGGGACGGAGATTAGACGAAGCGTTGCGCTCTTACGTAAAGGATGGCAATTGGCGATTCGACAGCAGACCTTGCCCTCGGTGACAACGAGGAAGCCCGGGCAAGCTGCGCCGCCGGGCGGCGGGACAACGAGGAGGGCAGCATGGACCGAGTCTGTCTTGTCCGTCCCGCGCAACGCGGGTTTGCTGCCGTC
>DATKFK010000345.1:0-3125 GCA_035544375.1 Thermoanaerobaculia bacterium | reverse complement strand
CATTGCACCTGAAAGTTCACGGTGAGCGTGTAGTAGACCTTGACCGGCTTGCCTTGCAGGGTGGCAGGCCTGAACCGCCACTTCTGCACGGCATCGAGCGCCGAGCGGTCGAGGCCCATCGGCATTCCCTTGAGGATGTGGGCGTTGACGACGTTGCCCTGGGCGTCGATGATCGCCTCGAGGATGACCACGCCTTGCAGCCGCGCCTTGCGCGCCATCTCGGTATAGACCGGCGGCGGCGCCGAGATCTTCTCGGGCTTGGTCACCGCGCCGCCGACGCGCAGCGGCTGGTCGTCCACCGGGGCGCCCTCGACGCCGCCGACCACGCCGCCGGGCACGCCGCCGGCAACGCCGCCCGGCACGCCGCCGGGCACGCCGCCCTCGACGCCGCCGCTGGTGTCGACGGGAGCCTCCTTGGTGGGCTCGGGCAGCTTGTCAGGCACCACCACCGGCTGCACCGGCTCGGTCTGCTTGATGACCTGGACCTCCTTGACCACCGGCTTGGGAGCCGCGGGCGGCGGCGGCGGCGGGGGTGGCGGGGGCGGGGGCGGCGGCGCGGCGTTCATGAACACGACGTTGATCGGCGGCTCCTCGACCGCCGCCACCGACCAGTACTCCGCGAACAGGAGGCTGGCCGCCACGATCACGTTGACGGTGATGGCGGTGACCAGGATGAACCAGCGGACACCCCTGCTGTTCCGCTTCTTGTCCAGTGCGATCAGCGAGCTCTCGAACATCGGATCACCTATTTGCCTTGAGCCGAGGGCTTCGGCGCGGCGGGTTGCGCCTTCTTCCGTAGCTCCAGGCCTTTCTTCAACCAGGTTTCGGCCTCGTCGACGTCGGCGGTGCGGGCGTTGCCATCGGTCTCGAGCTTCGCCTTCTCGCGCAGCATGAGGCCGAGATAGAACATCGCGTCGAAGTAGTCGGGCTTGATCTCGACCGACTTGCGCAGGGCGCGGAGCCCCAGTTCCACCTTCTGCTGCTTGGTGGCGTAGTCGATGGTGTTGTTGTTGTAGACCTTGTTCCAGGCCGCGACGCCGATCGAATAGAGCGAGACCGGCTGCTCGGGTCCGGGGACCTGCAACGCCAGCTTCTCGGCGTCTTCGAGGCGGCCGGCCTGGATCAGCACGTTCACCCGGTACTTGTTCCACTTGGGATCGTTGGCCTCGGCGGGGTGCTGCTGCTGCAGCTGGTCGACGAAGGCAAGGGCCTTCTCGTACTGTTTCGAGTTGACCAGGATCGACATCAGGTAATCCTGGACCTTGGCGTCCTCGGGATTGTCCTTGAGATATTTCTCAAACGCATCGGTGGCGACGCGGGCATAGTCGAGGTTCTTCGGGCTGTCGTCGCCGGGACGGTAGAGGGCCAGGGCGGACAACCCCACCGATCGCCAGGCGAAGGTGTCCGAGGGGTCCAGGTGCAGGCCCTTCTGGTACGCCACCAGGGCCGCGCTGTACTGCTCCTGCTGGTACAGGGAGTTGCCCTTCTTCAGCTCGATACGCGCCTCCATCCGCTGGCAGCCGCCGAGCAATGCGAGCAGCGGCAGGGCCAGGAGGGTGAGCACCGCGAGGACCAGGGATCTACGCATTCGTCACCTCTTCCCTCCTCTTAGAGGGCCGCGCCGCCGTACCGGTTCCGGCCTGCGGGCCATGTCGCAGTGGCGACTGCCGCGGCCTGAGCGAAACGCCCGTGCCGCAGGTGCGGCGCCGTCCGCCATCGGGCCGCCGTCGCCTGAAAATAGCCGGGATGAAGAGGCGGTGCGGCAGGCACCGCCGGGTGCCGCCACGGAGGTACGGAGCGCGCCGACCCCCACCCGCTCTTGAAGCATGGCGCGCCAGTTTACCTTGGAAGCGATGCTTGTCAAGTAGTCCGTTCCCCCCGCCCTCCACCGGCCCGGGCGCCCGCGCGATCCGTCTGCGTGCGGACGAATGCAAAGGGCGGGCCGAGTACCTGGGGAGCCATCCAGAGCCTGCTAAAAGGGAACGCCAAAGGCTGAGAGTCGAGCGCATACCGGTTCCACCGACAAGGGAGTCGATGCTAGTTGAAAAACGCGTACTTGCCAACACCTTTGCAACCCGGGGGTATCTTCGGAGGGAAACCCCGGCGGGAAGACCCCGGCCGGCCCTGGAGGGCATGTCTCCCATGGACGGCGACGCAAGGGGCTCTGAGGGGATCTTGCCGAGGTCGAGGGGTATTGCCTCGCCCCTTTGAGTCGCCGCCCACGGGAGCCCTGCCCTCCGGGCCTTCCACCCCTCCTGCGATCGCCGGGCTCTCCGGCGATCGGTGGAGGCCACTTGGACTGTCCCATGAGAGGGCAAATCACCCCCGAGGACGGGAGAGACCTGCCTCCGGTCTGGCCGGGTCTTCCCTTCGGAGGGTGGATTGCTCCCGGAGGGGTTGCGTTCTTAGCTGACGGTTGTCCGAGGTTTTCGAGGGCGACGATCTCGTGGCGCCACCGCCGTGGACCGAGACGATGGGCGGGGTCCACTCCGCGGCGCGGCGCCCGTGGCAAGGCGCTGGCGGATGGGCCGGGAGGACCGGGTCTCGCGCGATGCGCGGAAGGCTTTCGCGGCGGCCTGCGGCACCACGATCGGGACGAACAGCTTCGCGGGAAACAGATAATCCTCGCTGGAATCGTCGACGACCCGGATCATGGCGTGCTTCTCGGCTCCCGGATCGCTGATCGCACGATAGACCTTGCGCTGGTCCAAGGACGCACCGTAGCCTCGGTTGTCGATGCAAAGGACGAACGTATCGTTACTCACTCGAAGACTCCAGGAGGCGCTTGATCTTGAGTTCCCTACGCCCCACGCCATGGGCCTCATACCAGTGTACCTCAGCAAGCATCACGCACCCGTCCGGAAGCCGAACCTTGGCAATACCCTTGAGCTTTCGCCACCGCCCCTGGCCGTAGTGCTTGTGAAGTCGCCTCCGGACTCGAACTGAGACGCCGCGCGAGATGATCTCCAGGTCAGCGACATCTCCGACGATCTTCGGCTCCATCGCTGCGCCCATTCTAGACCTGGAAGGCATCGCAGTCGGGCGCTCGTTGGTGACCACTGGGAATGTCCTATGGAAGGGCAAATCACCCATGGCCCAAAGGACGGTCGCCGGAGAGCCCGACG
>DATKFK010000344.1:0-3724 GCA_035544375.1 Thermoanaerobaculia bacterium | reverse complement strand
CGGCGGCGCCGGTGCCGCCGCTGCCACGGCCTCGACGGTCGGCTACCGCGACGCCGCCGGGCGCGGCTGGAGCGCGGTCGTGCAGGGCGGCCAGCTGGTCAGCTGGGGCCTTTGGCAGGAACCGGCGACCGCGCCGATCCTCGCGTGGACGAGCAACGGCGCCTGGTCGGTGCTTGCCGACCGCCGCAAGGGCGTGCAGGTCCGGTGGCGAGAGGCGCTGCGCGAGCCGCTGGCGCAGCTGGCGCCGATGAAGCCCGGACCGGATTACCGGGAGACGAGCTGCTCCCGTTGATGCCCTGGTCGCGCTCCCCGAGCCGCCGCAAGAGTTTGACAGCCCGATGACGGGCTTCTAGCATAAGGCCCCTTGGCGGAGGGACCGCCGTCCTCTGCCGTCGTATCTCGCCGCCCCTGGGGGGTAGGGCTGCACTTGGCGCGCTTCAGCTTTCAGTCGGGTATATAATCGCCTCACTGACGCCCGGCGACGTGTCGAAATGGAGCTCTCCGGACGCGGTTCTCTCAGGTGGACCGCGGCGTTCCGGCGTGCCGCCCATGACACGAGGCGCTGGCCCCCATCCGGAGACCACGCGGCCTCATCGCCGCTCTTGGACGCTCCCAGGGGTCCGACCAGGGATGGTGAGAGGACGCGACATGGAGATCTCAGAGGTCAAGGTATTTCCGATCCAGGAGGAGAAGCTCAAGGCATTCGTCTCGATCGTCTTCGACCAGTGCTTCATGGTGAACGACATCAAGATCATCCAGGGCAGGGATGGCCTCTTCATCAGCATGCCGAGCCGCAAGAAGAAGAACGGCGAGTTCAAGGACGTGGCTCACCCGTTGAACAACGAGACGCGGCGGATGATCGAAGACAAGGTCCTGGGCGAGTACGAGCGCGTGCTGGGCGAGCGCGGTGAGCGCCTGCCGGCCCCCCCGCACCACGCGGGCGCTCCGGCGGCCGCGGTGCCGTCATCGGCCTCGTCGCCGGCGGCCGCAAACCCGCTGGCTGCCGCGCCGCCGGCGATCGCGGCGGCGAGTGTGCCGAATGTGGGCATCACCGGCGCGAACGGGCCCGCCGGCGATGGCCCCGATCACCGGGCGGGCGGGGGCGGCGTATTCCCGTCCCTGGCGGCGCCTCCCGACGATGCATCCGGTCCGGTCGCGGGCAGCGACCCCGGCGGTGCCGCCGGCGCGCCGGCGGCACCGCCGAAGGCGCCCGAGAAGACGCTGGAGGAGATCGAGGAGATGCATCTGCGCGACTCCTTCTGGACGGTGACCTGAGGATCCTCTTCGCAGCGTGAGGCGCGAGGCAGCGCGGAGTCAGCGGGGCGAAAGCGCGCAACCGGAGCGGGACTGGCAGGTTGCCTGGCGAGCCTCCGGAGTCGACCGAGACTGGGGCGTCGCCAAGTGGTAAGGCACCAGACTTTGGATCTGGCATTCGGAGGTTCGAATCCTCCCGCCCCAACCAAGCTGTCAAGGATCATGAACCCCTCTGCGGGCTGGCAGTCCGCCCCAGCCGGGAAGACGACGGGGACGGGCCGGCGCCGCAGCGGATCGATCCTGCGATTCACCAGGCGCGGCCTGGATTTTTCGTGAGTGGAGGAGTATGCCAGGAGAGCTCAAGATCTTCGGCGGCCGCGCCCATCCGTCGTTGACGCAGGAGATCTGCGACTATCTCAACCTGCCGGCCGGCAACGTTTCGGCGCGCAACTTCTCCGATGGCGAGGTCTTCTGCCAGATCCAGGAGAACGTCCGCGGCTCGGACGTCTTCGTGGTGCAGCCGACCTGCGAGCCGGTCAACGAGAACTTGATGGAGCTGCTGATCATGCTCGATACCTTCAAGCGCTCCTCGGCCTCGCGGGTGACCGCCGTGCTGCCCTATTACGGCTATGCCCGGCAGGACAAGAAAGACCAGCCGCGCGTGCCGATCACCGCCAAGCTGGTGGCGGACCTGATCTCGCGCGCCGGCGCCGACCGCGTGCTGACCATGGACCTGCATGCCGACCAGATCCAGGGTTTCTTCGACGTGCCGGTCGATCACCTGTTCGCCGCGCCGGTGCTGCTCGAAGCGGTGCGCGACCTCCATCTTCCCGATCTCGTCATCGTCTCTCCCGATGCCGGCGGCGTCGAGCGCGCGCGCGCCATTGCCAAGCGCATGGAGGTGGGGCTGGCGATCGTCGACAAGCGCCGCACCGCGCCGAACGAGGCCGACGTGATGTTCGTCATCGGCGACGTCGAAGGCTGCAACGCGCTGATCGTCGACGACATCGTCGATACCGCCGGCACGCTGACCAAGACCTGCGAGGCGCTCAAGGCCAAGGGCGCCAAGCGGGTGCTGGCGGCCGGCGTCCACGGCGTGCTGTCCGGTCCGGCCCTGCAAAGGATCGCGCAATCGCCGGTCGAGGCGGTGCTGATCACCAACACCACGCCCCTCGATCAGAAGCTCTCGCGGTCGCAGAAGCTGCGGCCGCTGTCGGTCTCGGCGCTGCTCGGCGAGGCCATTCGCAGAATCCACGAAAACAGCTCGGTGAGCTCGCTGTTCGTCTGACGCCCGCGGCCGAGCTGGTGTCACCAGGCAACGAAGCGAGGAAAGAAATGAGTGAAATGAAGATCGAAGTCCAGCCGCGCCACGAGACCGGCACGAACCAGAACCGCCGCCTGCGGCAGCGTGGCCAGATTCCGGCGGTGGTCTACGGCGGCGCCGGCAAGGACGCCGTGCCCATCCACATCGACCGCAAGCAGCTGATCGAGCTGCTCAGAGGCGGCGGCGCCGACAACGCGGTCTTCCTGCTCAAGCTCGCGAGCACCGGGCAGGAGCGCCACGCCATGATCCGCGACATGCAGCTCGACCCGATCACCAGGGAGATCCTGCACCTCGACTTCCAGCGCGTGGTGATGACCGAGAAGGTGCGGGTGCAGGTGGCGATCGAGCTGGCCGGTACGGCCTATGGCGTCAAGACCGAGGGCGGCGTGCTCGATTTCTCCCACCGCGAGGTCCACGTCGAGTGCCTGCCCGGCGACATCCCGAAGAAGATCGAGCTCGACGTCAGCGAGCTGCACCTGGGGCAGCACCTGACCGCCGGTGACCTGCACCTGCCGCCCGGAGTGGCGCTGCAGGATCCGCCCGACCGGGTGCTGGTCTCGGTGATGCACGCCAAGACCGAGGCGGTGCCGGCTACCGAGGCGGCGGCGCCGGTCGAGGCCGGACCCGAGCCCGAGGTGATCAAGAAGGGCAAGACGGAAGAGGCGTGAACCGCCTGGTCCTGGGTCTGGGCAACCCGGGAGACGAGTACCGCGCCACCCGCCACAACGTCGGCTTCCGGGTGGTCGAGGAGCTGGCCCGCCGCTGGCAGGCCCGCCTCGACCGCCTGGAGTGCAACGCCCTGACCGCGCGCGCCGAGCTCGCCGCGCCGCAGGCCGCCGCCTCCCACGCCGATGCCGGCCCGGCCGAGGGCCCGGCTGGCGAGCCGCTGGCGGTCCTCCTCGCCCAGCCGCAGACGTATATGAACCGCAGCGGCTTCGCCGCGCGTTGCCTGCTGGAGCGCCATGGCCTGGCGCCGCGGCAGGTGCTGGTGGTCTACGACGAGGTCAACCTCCCCTTCGGCCGCCTGCGCCTGCGGCGGTCCGGCAGCCCGGCCGGCCACCGCGGCATCGAGTCGATTCTCGAGAACCTGCGCACCGCCGAGGTGCCTCGCCTGCGCATCGGCATCGGCGGCCCGGAAGGGCCGCC
>DATKFK010000343.1:0-15662 GCA_035544375.1 Thermoanaerobaculia bacterium | reverse complement strand
GACTTCGGCATGGACCTCGGGACCTCCGCGACTCGCCTCGGACCCGGGCTGTTCTTCATCGCCCTCGCCGCCGGACGCCTGCTGGGGTCGGGAGTGCTGAGCTTCATGGGCGCCCGGCGCTTCTTCCTGGTGTCGGCGCTCCTGGGCGCCGCCGGGCTCGGGCTGCTGTTCCTCGGCTCGCGGCCGGCGGCCCTCGCCGGCATCGCCTGCTGCGGGCTCGGCTTCGCCAACATCTGGCCGCTGGTCTTCTCGCTCACCGTCGAGAGCCGGCCCGAAAGGAGCGGCGCGCTCTCCGGCCTGATGTGCATGGCGATCTTCGGCGGCGCGGTGATGCCGGCGCTGATGGGCCTGGTCGCCGACCACGCCGGCGTGCGGCTCGCGTTCCTGGTGCCGCTCGCCGCTTTCGCCTACCTGACGCTGCTCGCGCTCGGCAGCCGGGGTGCCGCGGGGACCATGCCGCCGCCGGCACCCGCCGGGGCCTCGAGCCGCGCCCGGGCCCAGGCCGGTCTCGAGCCAGCCTCAGGTCCTTGACTCAGACAGGTAACTCCGGCAGGTAACGCAGGCACGTCAGGCCGAGGACCTCAGGGAGCGACATCCGTGGCGGATCGGGATCGAGCCTTGCACTTCGAGCAGGACCGCCGCATCGTGCTGACTCTCGATGCCGGCGGCACCAAGCTCACCTTCTCGGCCATCGCCGGCAACCGCGAGGCGGTCGCTCCCGTCACGCTGCCTGCCTGCGGCGACGACCTCGGCGCCTGCCTCGGCCAGATCGTCGAGGGCTTCTCCCGCGTCCGGCACTCCGCCGGCGGCAGCCCCGCGGCGATCTCCTTCGCCTTTCCGGGTCCTGCCGACTACCCGGCCGGCATCATCGGCGATCTCGCCAACCTGCCTGGCTTCCGCGGCGGCGTGCCGCTCGGACCCATGCTCGAGGACCGCTTCGGCGTCCCGGTCTTCATCAACAACGACGGCGACCTGTTCACCTACGGCGAGGCGCTGTGCGGGCTGCTGCCGGAGGTCAACCGCTGGCTGGCGGCGGCCGGCAGCCCGAAACGCTTCCGCAATCTCCTGGGCGTCACGCTCGGCACCGGCTTCGGCGGCGGCATCGTCAGCGGCGGCGAGCTCTACCGCGGCGACAACAGCGCCGCGGGCGAGATCTGGCTGGTGCGCAACAAGCTCGACGGCGACTGCTTCGCCGAGGAGGGCGCCAGCATCCGCGCCGTGCGCCGGGTCTACGCGCACGCCGCCGGCCTGCCCCTTGCCGCGGCGCCCGAGCCCAAGGAGATCGACGCCATCGCCGGCGGCCAGGCGCCGGGCGACGCCGCCGCGGCACGCGAAGCCTTCCGCCGCCTGGGCGAGGTGGCCGGCGACGCGATCGCCAACGCGCTCACCCTGCTCGACGGGCTGGTGGTCGTCGGCGGCGGCCTCGCCGCGGCGGCGCCGCGGTTCCTGCCGGCGCTGGTCGCCCAGCTGAACGGCCGCCTGCGGAGCCTCGCCGGCGGCGACGTCCCGCGCCTCGAGCTCACCGCCTTCAATCTCGAAGACGGCGCCGAGCGCCGCGCCTTCCTGGCCGGCGGCGCCCGCACGATCGCCGTGCCGGGGTCGGCACGCAGCGCCCTCTACGACCCGCAAAAGCGCACGGGCGTCGGCGTCACGCGCCTGGGCACCAGCCACGCCGTGGCCCTGGGCGCCTATGCCTACGCGCTCGGGGCGCTGGACGCCGCCAAGGCCGCCGGCTGACGCACCTTACCGCCGGGCCGCCCAGGTAGCTCCGGCAAACCCGCCCCGGCAGCCCCGGCCAGCCCACTCTTGACAGCTCCGCGACAGCTCGATAGCATCTCCCGATGTAAACGGTTACATCGCTGCTCATGTCCTGAGGTTCCATTGCGGGAGGCGTCGCGTATGACTGCCATGACGGGCCGCAGCTCTGGCGCGAGTCGACGGCGATGACGCAGTCGCAGCCGCAGCAGTCGCCGCAGCAGCAGTCCCAGCCGCAGATCCCGGTCTTCCCCGAGGGCTTCCTCTGGGGCGCCGCGACCTCCGCCTACCAGATCGAGGGCTCGCCCCTGGCCGACGGCGCCGGCCCCAGCAACTGGCACCGCTTCACCCACACCCCCGGCCTGGTGCCCAGCGGCGAGACCGGCGACGTCGCCTGCGACCACTACCGGCGCTATGCCGGCGACGTCGAGCTGATGCGCGACCTGGGGCTCAACGCCTACCGCTTCAGCGTCTCGTGGAGCCGCGTGCTGCCGCAGGGCCGCGGCCAGGTGAACGCCCGCGGCCTCGACTTCTACCGCCGCCTGGTCGATTGCCTGCTCGCCCACGGCATCCGGCCGCTGATCTCGCTCTTCCACTGGGACCTGCCGGCGGCCCTGGACGACCGCGGCGGCTGGCTCAACCGCGACAGCGCCGAGTGGTTCGCCGACTACGCCCGGCTGCTCTTCCACGCTCTCGACGACCGCGTCGAGCTGTGGGCGACGCTCAACGAACCCTGGGTGGTGATGGACGGCGGTTACCTGCACGGCGTCCTCGCTCCCGGCCACCGCAGCCTGTTCGAGGCGCCCATCGTCCTGCACCACCTGCTGCGGGCCCACGCCGCGGCGGTCGAGGCATACCGCGCCGACGGCCGTCACGCGATCGGCGTGGTCGTCAACCTCGAGCCCAAGGTCCCGGCCTCCGATCGCCCCGAGGACGTCGCCGCCGCGGCGCGCGCCGAAGGGTACATGAACCGCCTCGTCCTCGATCCGCTGATCCTTGGCAGCTACCCGGCCGAGCTGGCCGGGATCTTTGGCGAGGCATGGCCCGACCCTGCCGCCGCCGATCTCGAGCACATCCGCCGGCCGCTGGATTTTCTCGGCATCAATTACTACTCCCGCGGCCTCACGCGCCACGATCCCACGGCCCTGCCGGTACGCGCCAGCAACGTGCGCCACCGCCGCCACACCTATACCGAGACCGGCTGGGAGGTCTACCCGCAGGGGCTTGCCGACGTCCTCCTGTGGTGCCGGCACCGCTACGGCCCGCTGCCCCTCTACGTGACGGAGAACGGCGCCGCCTTCTACGACCCGCCCTCGGCGGCAGGTCTCGTGGACGATCCGCTCCGCGTCGACTACCTGCGCCGCCACCTGCGCGCCGCCGCCGGCGCCATGGCCCAGGGCATCGATCTGCGCGGCTATTTCGTCTGGTCGCTGCTCGACAATTTCGAGTGGACCCTGGGCTACTCGAAGCGTTTCGGCATCGTGCACGTCGACTACGAAACCCAGGAGCGCACGCCCAAGGCCAGCGCCCGCTTCTACGCCGAGGTCATCCGTACCAGGGGCGCCGTCCTGGCCGGCGGCGGCTGAGCCCCGGTCAGCTCCGCCCGGCGGCGGCGACGCCGGGCCGCTGCCGGTCGACGAACTGGGCCACCTCTCCCGAGGCGAGCGGCTCGCTGATCAGGAAGCCCTGGTACTCCTCGCAGCCGCGCTCGGCAAGAAGGCGCAGCTGGCCGTCGGTTTCGACCCCCTCGGCAATCACCTCGAGATCCAGGCCGTGGGCCAGGCCGACGATGGCGTTGATGATCGCCGGGCCCTCGCGGCTGGTCTCGAGGTCGGAGACGAAGGCGCGATCGATCTTCAGCGCATCGATCGGGAACTGCCTCAGGTACGACAGCGAGGCATGCCCGGTGCCGAAGTCGTCGATGGCGACGCGCAGGCCCATGCCGCGCAGCATCGTCAACACCTCGACCGTCAGCTCGGCGTCATGCATGGCGGCACTCTCGGTGATCTCGAGCACCAGCAGGTCGGGGTCCACCCCGGTATCGTCCAGGATCTCCTTGACGACGGCCACCAGCCGGCGCTGCTGGAACTGCAACGCCGACAGGTTGACCGCGACCCGCAGGTCGGGACAGCCGTCCTGGTGCCATTGCCGCGCCTGCTCGCACGCGCTGCGCAGCACCCACTCGCCGATCGGCAGGATCAGCCGCGTCTCCTCGGCGACGCCGATGAACTCGGCAGGCCGGACCAGCCCGCGCTCCGGATGATTCCAGCGCAGCAGCGCCTCGACGCCCACCGCGAGCCCGGTCGCGATGCGCACCTGCGGCTGGTACTGGAGGATGAGCTCGCCGCGCTCGACCGCCCGGCGCAGGTCCCGTTCGAGCGTCAACCTGGCCACCGACTTGGCGTTCATCGCCGGCGTGCACAGCTCGAACCGGTTGCGCCCCAGCTCCTTGGCGCGATACATCGCGATGTCGGCGTTGGTCAGCAGCGCCTCCGCCTCCTCGCCGTCGTCCGGGTAGACGCTGATGCCGACGCTGGCGGTGACGTACAGCCGCTGCCCATCCAGGTCCGCCGGCCGGGCGATCGTCTCGAGGACTCGTTGCGCCGCCCACGCCGCGTCATTTCCTTCATCGATGTTGCGCAACAAGAGCGTGAACTCGTCGCCGCCGACGCGCGCCACGGCATCGCCCTCGCGCAGCCCGCGCTGCAACCGGCGCGCGACCTCGAGCAGCAGCCGGTCCCCCGCGGCATGCCCAAGGGTGTCGTTGACCAGCTTGAACTGATCGATGTCCAGGAACAGCACCGCCAGGCCGCAGCGGTCGCGCCGGGCCAGGCTGACCGCCTGGTTCAACCGGTCGGTGAACAGCATGCGGTTGGGCAGGCCGGTCAAGGCGTCGTGATGGGCCTGGTGGACGATCTGCCGCTCGGCGTTCTTGCGTTGCGTGATGTCGATCACGGTCCCTTCCAGGACCTCGACGTCGTCGCTGCGCGGCGCCCGCAGGATGGCATTGGCAAGCACCCAGACCGGCGTCCCGTCGGCACGCTTCAATGCGACCTCCTCGTCGGCCAGGCTGCCTTGCAGGCGCATCTTCTGCAGCAGCTCCGTCCGCCGCCACAGGTCGCGGTAGTGGTGGAGCATGCTCCTGCCGATGCAGTCGCCGCGCGCTGGAAAGCCGAGGATACGGGCGAAGGAGTCGTTGCAGTCGAGGATCGCCCCGGCGGCCGAGGTGCAGAAGACCCCTGCCTGGTTGCGCTCGAACAGCGTGCGGTAGCGCTCCTCCGATTCGCGCAGCGCCGCCTCGGCGCCCTTGCGGGCGCGCATGTCGCGCGCGATCAGCACCGCCCCCACCGGCATCCGGCGCTCGTCGAGCAGCGGCGACAGCGATACTCCGACGTCCACCAGGGCTCCGTCGCGGGTGCGGAAAACCATCTCCTCGTCCCGCACCAGCGCGCCGGAAAGCTCGCCCAGGCGCTCGGCCGTGCCGCTTGCCGCCGCCGCCAGCAGCCCGATCGGCGCGCCGGCGAGCTCGCCGCCGTCATAGCCGAACACGGTCGAGGCCGCCTCGTTGGTGAAGCGGATGCGCCCGTCGCGATCGCAAACGATCACCGGGTCGGCGACGGTGGCGAGGATCTGCTCGGCGGCGAAGGCCGGTGTCAGGTCCACCAGGCGATGGCGCCGGATGGTCTCGGCCAGGACGACGATGAAGGCGCAGACCGGCAGGTAGCCGAACGGGTACAGCGGCACGCCGTAAGCCGCGACGTAGTCCAGCGAGCCGAGGTAGGCAATCGCGAACCCGACGAGCAGCAGCCGGCTGCGCACACCCTGGGTCGTCCCCGGGCCGGCCTGGCGATAGTCGATCCACAGCTCACGCAGGCTGAGCGCCAGCATGGTGAAGAAGAACGCCAGGAACGGCGCGCCGAGCCAGCGGAAGTGCGGGTAGAACCCCCACCAGTAGCGATACAGGTCGCGCAGCAGCGCGCCGCTGCCCGCGGTCAGCGCGAAAAACAGCGCCGACGTGGCCCAGCCGGCCCACGCCACCCTGCTCCGCCGGCGGCGCGTCACCACGACCGTAAAGTGATACAGCGCGGTCGGGATGAAGGTGATGCCGAGATAGGCGGCCTTCGCCCACGCCAACGCCACCCGCTGATCGCGCGAAAGGTACATGAAAGAAAAGCAAAAAAGCCATATACAAATCGTCGCCGCCAGGATCGAGAGCTGCCTGGCCTCGCGCGACCCCCGCTCACGCACCATCACCACCACGCCGAGCAGGAACATCGCGCCCGCCGTCACCAGCGTTGGGACGGCGCAGGCGTTCCACAGGTAACTCGTCGGGGCGAGGATCGCGGCGAGCATTTTCGGTCGGCCTTTAAAAATGCGGCCGGATTGTATCACCGCTGGGCCTCATTGCCGAAACCGCGAGCACCACAACGCACGCGGCGCGCACGCGACCCGCCCATAGAACAATGAAGAAGAGAGCATCAATTTGAATATAAAGACTTGCCGATCACACCGCCCCCCTGGCGGAAGCCCGCCGGCCCACCGGGGCGGGCAACCAACGGGCCGGTTCGCCGCGGGGGCGACGCGGCCGCGAGGCCCTTCGCAGTAGACTCGCCGCCGCGTGTCGGCATGGTCCGGGCGCGGCTCGGCGAGAGCGCCGACGGGTGCGCGGCAGGCGGCGGGGTTCGCGCATCCGGCGCACAGCTTCGTCGTCGCCGTCGCGCCGGCGGTGCTCGCCGCCAAGGCGCTCAAGGCGCGGACGTTCGCCGGCTCGGGGCCGCCGAGGGCGCCGACCGGCGCTCCGTACCCGGTCCGGACCTCTCGCATGCGGCCGCCTCGCCAACGCGACGCCCGCCCAGCACGTATCACTCAACGGATACCGACAGATGCCGGCGGACCCGAGAGGCCATGGATCGGTGCCGGCATGGGCAGGAGGAGGCATCATGCGGGGACAGGACGATCGCGGCTCGGCAAGAGCGGTGGCGCTGGCGCTGGCGGCGGGGATCGCGTGGGTTGCGCTCGCCACGCCGGGCGCACCGCTTGCCGCCGAACCCGCCAGGGCGGCCGAGCCGGCCGGGGCGGCCGGGGCGGCCAAGCCGGCCAGGGCGGCCGAGCCGGCCAGGGCGGCCGAGCCGGCCAGGGCCACCGAGCCGGCCGGGGCGGCCGAGCCGAATGCCGGCCCGCGGCCCGCCGCCGCACCGGCAGGCTCCTGGACGCCCCTGGGGCCACTGGCGGCGGGCAGCCTCGCCTCCTTTGCCCTGAGCCCGCAGAGCGCGCGCTGGATCTACGCCGCCAGCGGCGACGGCACCCGTCTTTACGCCACCCAGGACGGTGGCGCAACCTGGGCCTCGCTGCCCGTGCCGCCGCCGGGAGCGGACCCCTACACCCAGGCGTTGCAGCTCGTGGTCGATCCGCTCGCGCCCACCACCGTGTACGTGCCGACCGCCGCTTCCTCCCTGGGGCGGCTGTCCTATACCCTGTTCCGCACCGCGGACGGCGGCGTCAGCTGGACGGCGCTGCCGATCGGGCCAAGCTGGGTGGCGGTCGATCCGCTGCAGGACCAGATCCTCTATGCCGGTCCGCCCGCGGTGCGCAGCGCCGACGCCGGCGCCACCTGGATGGCGCTCGCGGGCCTGCCGCCCGACGTGACGCAGATCGTGATCGATCCGGCGTCGCCGGCCACCGCCTACGCCTTGCCGAACGCATCGGCGACTCTCTACAAGAGCACCGACCGCGGGGTGACCTGGACGCCGGCAGGCGACGCGATCGGCAACTTCACCGCCCTGCGCGTGGACCCCGCCAGCCCGGCGACGCTGTATGCCGCCGCCGGCGGCTATCTCGAGAAGAGCATCGACGGCGGCGTCATCTGGCAGATCGTCTACCGGCCGGCGGACCCGGTCGGTCACGGCGTGTCCGCCGTCGCGGTGGCGCCCACCGTGCCGACCTCGGTCTACGGAGTGGTGGCGGGGACCGGCGTGGTGCGTAGCGCCGACGGCGGCACGACCTGGAGCGCGTTGCCGACCGCTGCCCTCCCCGGAGCGGTCCTCGGCCTCGAGGTCGATCCGCAGGACCCGCTCCGCCTCATCGCCAACGTGGACGGGGCGGGACTAGAGACCCTGACGCTGCCGGGACCCTGCACCCCGGGGGCGGAGGCGCTCTGTCTCGGGACGGGCGGGCGCTTCCGGGTGACCGCCACCTGGAGCGCCGCGAGCACGGCCGGTGCCGGCAAGAGCTTCGGGTTGACGGCGGACACCGGCGCCTTCTGGTTCTTCGCCCCCGCCAACCTGGAGCTGGTGGTCAAGGTGATCGACGGCTGCGCCGTCAACGGCCACCACTGGGTCTTCGCCGGCGGCCTCACCGATGTCGGCGTCATCGTGACCGCCACCGACACGGTGACCGGGCAGTCGCGGAGCTACGCCAATCCCGCCGGCGTGCCCTTCCCGCCTCTCCAGGCCACCTCGGCGTTCGCCACCTGCCCCTGACGGCCGGCGGCCACGCGGCCCGCCGCTGCCCTTGTCTCCTGGCTTTCCCGATAGCCGGTGGCGGGCAATCGACCGCACCACCCCTCGGAAGCGTTTCTCATCGGTGGGCGTTCCTGGGTGTCCTGGGTGCTCGCGCATTGACCCGGAAAACCGCCACGGCTTAGGATGGCGTTGTCGCCCCTGGCGAGCTCCTGCAAGCGGAATCAAAACAACGAACCAGGAGGTCGATCCGTTTATGAAAACGCCGAAAAACATCGACGTGCTGTTCGTCGCCGGTTTTGGCCCGATCGTTTGCGACCCCGCCGCAAGCCGCAAGTTCTATTCCGAGGCCTTGGGAATTGCGTTCAAAGAGGACGCCAACGGCTACCTGTACACGGGCGGGCTGGAAGGCGTGAAGCATTTTGCCCTGTGGCCGTTGGCACAGGCGGCAGAGTCCTGCTTCGGCACGGATCATTGGCCCGGCAATCATCCCGTGCCGCAAGCGTGGATCGAATTTGACGTGGCGAATATCGAAGCAGCCACCGCGGAGCTGAAGTCGCAGGGCTACACACTGCTGGTCGCGACGCAAAAGGAACCCTGGGGCCAGGTCGTCACGCGGCTGCTGGGACCGGAAGGTCTGCTGGTGGGCGTCACCCATACGCCCGAGCTGCGGCAGTGAGCTGCTGCCCATGCTGAGCCGCCAGGCCGCGCGCTGGGGCAACGCCTGGCGCCGCCTGCGTCGCGGCCTGCCGGCGCGCGGCTCGCGGGTCTCGCCGGAAGCCGCCAACGACCTCTTTCTCGCCCACCTGGCCGTCTACGACTTCGCCGCCAAGCTCGTCGCCGGCGGACGCGTTCTGGACCTGGGCTGCGGCACCGGCTACGGCAGCTCCCACCTGCTGGCGGCGGGCGCGGCCGCCGTGGTCGGCCTCGATCCGGACGCGGCGGGCATCGCCTACGCGACGCGGCGCTTCGGCGGCCCTCGCCTCCGCTTCGTGCGCGGCCGCGCCGAGGACTTGCCGGCGGCGCTGCCCGCCGCGGCGGAGCGGTTCGAGCTGATCGTGGCCGCAAACCTGCTCGCCCATCTCCCCGCCCCCGGCGAGGCGCTCGCCGCCGCCGCCCGCGTGCTGGCCCCGAACGGCTCGCTCGTAGCCTCGGTGCCGCCGATCGTGGACGACCTCACCATGGACCAGCACCGGGCCGGCGGCCTGCACCGTTCCAACCGCTATCTCTGGGGCTGGGAGTCGCTGCTGCGCGAGCACTTCGCGGAGCCGCGGCTGTTCCGCCTGCTCCCGCCCGCAGGCGTCCGCCTCGACCTGGGCGATCCGCGCCGCTCGCGCCTGGCCCTGGCCGGCTTCCGTTGCGAGGAGCTGCCGCTGTCCCGCCTCGAGGAGGCCGGCAGCCTGACGGCAATCTTCGTTTGCGGCTCGCCCCGCGGCGCGTCTACCGGCCCGGCGGCCGGTAGCCCCTGACGGGGCTGTCGAAGCCGTGGCAGGTGCCCGCGGTCAGCACGGTCTCGGTCTCGAAGATGCGCGGGCGCTGCACGGTCTCGCCGCCGGGCCCCGGCAGCAGCTCGATCAGGCGTTCGCGGCGAAGCTTGTAATCGGCCAGCGTCGAGAAATGAATGACGAAGCTGTTGCGCGTGCGGGAGGGGTCCGCCACCGCCGAGCCGCCGTGCAGCAGCGAGGAGTGCCACAGCAGCACCTCGCCGCGCCGGCAGGTCAGCGTCTCGCTGCCCAGGCCGTGCGCCCGCACCTGCTCGCGGTCGAACTCCGCCATGGCGTTCGACTCCCGCTCGCCGTGGCGGCTCTCGTCGAAGCGGTGGTCGCCCGGCGCCATCTGGAAATAAGGCAGGCGGTGCGAGCCGGGAACGTAGACCAGCGGCCCGCTGTCCGGGCTGATGTCCTCGAGCGCCACCCAGGCCGCCACCAGGTGGCTCGGCGGGCGGGTCTGCACGAACACCGGGTCGCGGTGCAGCGCCTGCTGGCTGCCGTACTCGAAGTACAGCGACTGCGTCGCGACCGCCGGCTGCCCCAGGATGCGGTCGACGTAGTCGAAGATCGGCCGCCAAAGGTAGATCTCGAGCGCCGCCGCGGAATGCGCGTGCAGATCGGCGATGCGGTAGGAGGGCCGGCGGTCGCGCGCCGGATCGGCGTAGGCAAACGAACGCAGCGGCCCATGAGGGCTATAGGTGAGGTCGGCCGGCCGGTCGCGCCAGACGCGCTCGAGGTCGGCCGCCAGGTCCGCGAAGACGCGCGGCGGCAGGCCGGCATCGAAGGTCAGATAGCCCTTGTCCACGAACCGGCGCAGGTTCTCGGCCTGCTCGGGGCCCAGCTCCCCCGCCTTCTGCCAGCCGTCGATCCGCCGCCGCGCATCGGGCTGGTCCACCCACAGATCGCTCGCCAGCAGGCCGTCGGCGGTCAGCGGCGACGCCGGCGCAGGCGGCTTGCCGCGGATCTTCTGCAAGAAGCTCCTCATGAAGGCGACTCTCCCAGGGGTAAGCCTCGGAAGGCAGGACGCCGGGCGATGCTAGCACGCCGCAAGCGGCCGGCCGTTCGCCGCCGTTTGCCGCCCATCGCCGCCGCCGTTTACCGGCGCTTGTCGCGTCCGTCGCCCTTCGGCGCCCGCCGCCGCCGCTTGCCGCCGTCCGCCTCGGATGTCCGGTGGTAATGCTTTAATAGGCCACCCCATGCCGCCCACCCCCCAGATCCCGCCCCAGCTCCTCGCCGAGCTGCGCGGCGACCTCTTGCCGCTCTTCGTGGCGGCGATCGCGCTCACCGTGGGAGCCGCCTCCGTCGCGCTGGCGGTGGCCGGCAGACCCCGCGACCGCACGCTCCTGTTCTTCGGCGTGACCGGGGGACTCTACGGCATCCGCCTGCTGCTCTCCCTCAACTCCGCCGGAACGCTCTTCGGGATCGCCGCCGGCCCCCGGCGCCTGTGCATCGCGGCGATTTCCTATTGCATCCTCGTCCCCTTCGTCGACTTCCTGTCCCGGCTCGCTCCGGCGCGCTGGCACACGGCCCTGCGCCGCCTGATCGCCGCCGACCTCGCCTGCGCCCTCGCCGGGCTTGCCTTTCTGGCCTGGCGGCGCGATCCCCGGCCGCAGAGCCTGTTCTTCTCGGCGCTCGCCCTCCTCAACGTCGCCGTGGTGCTCCTGGCTCTCCTGCGTCCCGGCGAGCCGCCGACCTGGGAGCTCCGCCGCCTGCGCACCGCCTTCGGCGTCTTCGCTTTCTTCGTCCTCTGCGACAACCTCCGCGCCTACGGCATCCTCGTCTGGCCTCAATTCGCCGAGGGCCTGGGGCTGCTCGTCTTCGTCGGCGGCCTGGGCTCGATCGCGGCGCGCCAGTTCTTCGCCGGGCGCTCGCGCCTGGCCGCGCTCCGGCAGGAGCTCGAGACCGCACGCGCGATTCAAAGCTCCCTGCTGCCCGCGGCGCTCCCCCGCCTGCCAGGGCTCGATCTCGCCGTGCGCTACGTCCCGGCCGCCGAGGTCGCCGGCGACCTCTACGATTTCCTGCCCGCCCCGGGAAATCGCCTCGGCGTGCTGCTCGCCGACGTTTCCGGCCACGGCGTCCCCGCCGCCCTCGTGGCGTCGATGGTCAAGATCGCCGCCGCGGCGCAGGCCGCCGACGCCGCCGCGCCCGGCAAGATGCTGACCGGCATGAGCCACATCTTCCACCGGCGTCTGCGGACCCAGTTCATCACCGCGACCTACCTGTGCCTGGACCTCGACGCGGGGTCTCTGCGCTGGGCCAGCGCCGGCCACCCGCCACCCCTGCTGCTCCGCCGCGGCCGGGTGCGGGAGCTGAAGTCCGCGGGCCCCATCCTGGGACGCCTCGCGCGCAGCGACTACGCCGAGTCCCGCACCTCTCTCGAAGCCGGCGACCGGCTCGTGGTCTTCTCCGACGGCATCCCCGAGGCGGCGGCGCCGTCCGGGGAGCTCTTCGGCGACGACCGCCTGCAGGTGTTTCTGGCAGAGCACGGCCAGCTCTCGCCGGACGCCTTCGCCGGCGCCCTCCTCTCCCGCCTCGAGGAGTGGTCGCATCCGGGGCCGCCCGGCGCCTCGCCGGACAGAGGAGCGCAGGGCTTCGCGGACGACCTGACCCTCGTCGTCCTGGCCGTCACGGGAGCGGGACCCGATGCGCCGGCGACTGGACCCGATTCCCCGACGACGACCACGTAGGCGCGGCCATCGGTGACGAACGAGTCGCCGCCGGCGTTGTGGCCGCGCGTCGGAGCGGTGACCGGGATCTCCGTCACCACCCTTGCACCGGCCTGGCGCAGGTCGCGGGCGATGAGGTCGCGCTCGCGGTCGACGCGAGGGTCGATGCGGTGGGTGAGGAGGTAGGGCTCGGCGATCATCTTGATGCCCTCGTCGTAGCTGGCGGTCGCCACCCACACAGGGGTGCAGCGCGGCGCCACGCACAGGGCGGTCCGCCACAGGCGGGTGTGGTGGCGGCGGCGGATGGAACCGGAGGGGTCGCCGGGCTTTTCGAAGGTGAGGTCCTGCGGCTGTCCCCCGTAGAAGGCGGGGGTGGCAGGACCGCGCGGGTCGGCGCGGTTGGCCGCCACCGACCACAGCTCGCGCAGCAGGCCGTGCACAGACGGGGGCTGCGCCAGCTGCCAGCCGGCGCTGGCGAAGGCGCCGATGAGCGGGCCGGTGTCGCCGACGAACACGAAACTGACCGGTTCCATCAGGCCGCCCACCGCATCCTCCGACGTCCTGGGCAGGGTGGCGGGAAAGGAACCGAAAACGGCCGCGGGCGGAATCGTCTGCACGCCAACCGCCGGCGGCGCGAGCTTCGCCTGCGGCCGGCGGTCCGCGAGCCACGCCGCGTAGCCGGCCAGGACCACCATCAGGCCGGCGAGGGCCCAGGGCAGCCAGCGCACCGGACGCGCCGCGACCGGCAGCCCGGCAACCAGCGGCGGATACTTGAAGAGAGCGATCAGGATGGCCAGCCAGGCACCTGCCAGGGCGAGGCTGCCCACGGTGTCGTAGGGCCAGTGCATGCCCAGGTAGATGCGCGACAGCGGCACGGCGCCGACCAGGAAGAGGAGCGGCGCCGCCAGCAGCCAGTGCCAGGCGCGCCGCGGTTCGTCGCGCAGGACCAGGTAAGCCAGGAACCCGTAGACCGCGGTGGCCACCAGGGTGTGGCCCGAGGGGAAGCTGGAGTCGCGGAAGAGCGCCACCGCCTCGGGAGGCCGGGGGCGCCGGATGAGGACCTTGAACGTGGTGGAGAGTCCCATGGCCCCCACCAGGGCGAGCGCCAGCCCGACGCTCTCGCGCCGGCGCCCGGCGAGCCAGAAGACCAGTGCCAGCGCCGCCACCAGCGGCGCCACGAAGGCCGTGCTCGCCAGGTTCGTGACCGCCGAATAGAAGCGGACCAGCGCCGCCGAATCGAAGGTGGCGACGGTGTTGTGCAGGCAGTGGTCGGCAGTCACCAGGCGGCCGTCATGGAGGACGCCGCGCAGCAGGTGGACGAACCACAGGACGCCGCCGCCGAAGCAGAGCGCCCCCAGGACGAGCCGCAGCCACGAGGGCCGTGGATCGTGAGCGTGGCGCTCGGCGAAGGCCACCAGTCCGGGCGCCCGCCGGCGCAAGCCGGCGAGACGCGGGTCCTGCAAGACCCGGCCGGCCGGCGCCCGCAGGTGATGGAAGGCACGGTGAGGCACCAACCACGCCAGGGCGAGGACCGCGCCGATCCCCAGGACCAGCGCCCCGGCTCCCAGCAGCTCGCCGATGGCATGCAGAGTCATGCGGCCCCTCGCTCCATGTCGGCGAAGCGTACAGCCAGGGCGGTCTCGCCGTCCAAGGGTCAGTGTCCCGCGCTGTCAATTCGCATGCTGCTGAATGGACCGAGCGGCCATTAGCAGGCTGCTGAAAAAGCCCGTGCGTCGCGTTGCGAGCGCCGCGGGGTCGGATGCCAGGCGCCGCGACGCAGGCGATGCCCGGACATCGTCGAGGAGCGGCAACGCCGCAGACGACCCCGCGCCGCCGCAACCCGTAGGGCGAAGCGCGGCGTGCGGGATTTTTCAGCAGCCTGTTAGTGGCCCTGTATCACCTGACACAGGCCACTCGCCGGCGAAGCTGCTTCTCTTGCCAACCGCCGGCGAGCACGCATGTGCCTCCGCGAGCCAGGCGGCGCCCTGGTCGGTGGCGCCCTGCCACTACCGGCCGGGCGTGATGTCCGCTATCCAGGTGTCGGCGACGGCGTCGAGCGAATTGCCTGAAACCTCGTAATTCACGACGACGTTGCACTCGTAGCAGGGCGGGTTCGGGATGGGGACGTGGAGGGTCTGGCCCGCGCCGAGCGAGCCGCCGCTCGAAAGCGTCTGCAACTGGCTCACCAGCCCCTGGTTGCTGCGGTTCAGGTCCGGCAGCGACACCGGCGAGGAGACGTAAGCGAAGCGCACGTTCGAGATGGTGATGGTGCTGCCGAGCGAGTTGGTGATGCTGAGCTCCGAGGCGGTCAGGTGATCGACGACGACGGCGACGAAGCTGCCGGGAATCGCATTGCCATTCTGATCGGTCCAGTAGCCCGTGACCAGCTGCGGGCAGGTCTTGTCCGAGGTGGTCCAGCCGACGTGGACCTGCGGCGAGGTGCCGCTCGGGTCAGGCGCGATCGGGGTCGTCGGGCTGGTCCAGTGCAGCGTCGTGTTGCCGCCTGCTTGCGTGGCGCTGGTGGCGCTGAACACGTCGTCGTGTCCCGGCGTGCCGTCGTACCACTGGGTGATGGTCTTCAGCCCGGGGAGCACCAGCGCCAGGTCATAGGCGGTCTGGGTGCCGGTGTTGCGCCAATCGAGGTTGCAGGTCGTGGCCATGCCGGTCGAGCTGCCCAGGATCGCGGCAAGAATCGTGATCAACACCAACGATCGATTCATCGAGTGTCTCCTTCGCGCAGTCTGCGCCTGAAGACGGTCGCGCCGGCGGCAGAAAGACCAGCAACACGACGCCGGATGCATCGTACGGTCGCATCTGCCTCTCTCCGGCACGTCTACCCGTCTTCATAGAATCATAGCCATGTCGCTAATCAAATGTCAAGAATATGCGCGTATGACAAATTTAGTTGAACGCGTAAAAATCGTCCGCGTCTCAGCGGCGCGCGGGCGGGCTTCTCCGCAGCCTCGACGCCGGGTACAATGTCGCCTCGACCCGCTAAATTCGACGGCTCGTGAGGAGGGTGGGCATTGTCTCGATCCAGCAGTGTGGCCGTCTGTCCGCGCCTGGCTCTCATCCTGTGGGCCGGCAGCTTCGCGGTGTGCTCCCTGGCGGCGCCGGCGCCGGCGGGTGCGGCGCCAGCGGCGACATCCCCGGCCTCGCCCGCTGCCGGCGGCCTGCCGGCCGGCACCTTGCCGCTTGCCGCCGCTCGCGAACGACCTGGCGACGGGCCCCCCGACCTGACCCCCTACCAGCGGCCGCGGGTGGCCGAGGAGGTCCGCCGGGCGGCCACCCAG
>DATKFK010000342.1:0-6058 GCA_035544375.1 Thermoanaerobaculia bacterium | reverse complement strand
TCACCTCGAGGCCGGGCAGCGCGAAGGCCCCGCCGGCCGGGTTCTGCAGGATCAGCATCACCTGGAAGATCGGCGCGTGGCTGAGGCTGCGCGGCGGCGCCAGCTCCTCGACCAGCTTGTCGAACGGCAAGTCCTGGTGGGCGAGAGCGCCGAGCGTCACCTCCCGCGCCTGGCCCAGGGCCTGCCGGAAGCTGGCCTCGCCGCGCAGGTCGAGGCGCAGCACCAGGCTGTTGACAAACAGGCCGACCAGGCCCTCGAGCTCGAGCCGGCCGCGGCCGGCCACCGGCGTGCCGACGACGACGTCGTCGCGGTCCGTGGCGCGGTGGAGCAGCGCCGCGAACCCCGCGAGCAGGCCCATGAAGAGGGTCGCGTCCGCCCCCCGGCACAGCGCGCCGAGCCCGTGCAGCAGCTCGCCGTCCAGCGTCCGGCGCAGGACGCGCCCGCGGTAACGCTGCACCGCCGGGCGAGGCCGCGAGCCGGGCAGCTCGAGCAGGGGCGGAGCGCCGGCGAGGCGCTGCCGCCAGTAGCCCACCTCGGCGGCGAGCGTCTCGCCCTGCAGCCGCCCGCGCTGCCAGGCGGCGAAGTCGGCGTAGCGGAGGGGCAGCCGCGGCAGCCGCGGCGTCCGCCGCGCGGCGAAGGCCGCGTAGGCGGTCCCCAGCTCGCGCACCAGGAGGTCGTTGGACCAGCCGTCGCCGACGATGTGATGCAGCTCGCAGAGCGCTCGCCAGTCGTCGCCGCCGACCCGCAGCAGGAGCACCCGCATCAGCGGCCCGCGCTCGAGGTCGAAGGGGCGCCGCTTGGCGGCGGCCAGGCAGCCTGCCGCCGCCGCCTCGGCCGCCTGCCGGCCGGCGAGACGGCCCAGGTCGACGATCGGCAGTGCCAGCCGCAGGCCGGCGGCGATCACCTGGCGCGGCACCTCGTCGCTCGGCACGAAGGTGGTGCGCAGGCTCTCGTGGCGGCGCACCAGCGTCTGCAGGGCGGCGGCGAAGACCGGCAGGTCCAGCCGGCCGGCCAGCCGCAGGGCGATCGCGATGTTGTAGGCGGTGGTCCCGGGCTCCAGGCGGTCGAGGAACCAGAGCCGCTCCTGGGCAAAGGAGAGCGGGACCGGCGCGCCGGGCTGAAGGCGCGGGATGGGTTCCGTCACCGGAGCGCCGCCCGTGTCTTCCGGCAGCAGGGCGTCGAGCCGGGCGGCGAGGCCGGCCAGCGTCGGCGCCTCGAAGATGGCGCGCACCGGCAGCTCGACGCCGAAACGCTGCCGGATGCGCGCGGTGAGCTGCGCGATCAGCAGCGAGTGGCCGCCCAGGGCGAAGAAGTCGTCCTCGACGTCGACCTCGTCGACCTCCGGGACGCGCAGGACCTCGCGCCACACGGCGGCGAGGCGCGACTCGGTCGGGCTGCGCGGCGCCGTACTGCCGGCGGCGCCGCCGGCGGCTTCCGGTTCCGGCAGCGCCCGGCGATCGACCTTGCCGTGGCCGGTGAGCGGCAGCCGCCCGAGGCTGACGAAGGCGGCCGGGACCATGTATTCCGGCAGGCTGCGCAGCAGGTGCTCGCGCAGCTCCGCGGGTGCGACCGGCGCGCCGGCCGGCACCACCCAGGCGAGCAGCCGCCGCTCCCCGGCGGGGGTGGCGCGCGCTTCCACCACCGCCGCGCGCACCCCGGAGTGGCGGCCCAGCGCCGCCTCGATCTCGCCCAGCTCGATGCGGAAGCCGCGGATCTTGACCTGGCCGTCGATGCGCCCCAGGTAATCGAGGTCGCCATCCGGCCGCCGCCGCGCGAGATCACCGCTGCGGTAGAGGCGCGCCCCCGGCAGGCGGGAGAAGGCATCGGGGATGAAGCGCTCGGCGGTCAGCTCGGGGCGGCCCAGGTAGCCGCGCGCCAGGCCGGCGCCGCCGACGTGGATCTCCCCCGCGACGCCGACCGGCAGCAGCTCCAGGCGGCGCCCCAGGAGGTGGACCTGGAGATCCGGGATCGGCTGGCCGATCGGGCTGGCCGCCGCGCGCCGCGGGCCGGAGCCGGACACCTCGTCCGCCAGGTCGGCGGCGCGGACCGGCCGCCAGGTGACGTGCACCGTCGTCTCGGTGATGCCGTACATGTTGACCAGCGCCGGCCGCTCGTCGCCATGGCGCGCGATCCAGGGCGCGAGGGCGCCCGGCTCGAGCGCCTCGCCGCCGAAGACCACCGCCGCGAGCGCGGGGAGCCGCGCGCCCTCCTCGGCGTCCACCGCAACCAGCTGGCGGAAGACCGAGGGCGTCTGGCTGAGCACCGTCACCCGCTCGGTCCGCAGCAGGTCGTAGAAGGCGGGCGGCGACTGGCTGGCGGTCCGCGGCACGATCACCAGCCTGCCGCCGTAGAGCAGCGCGCCCCAGATCTCCCACACCGAGAAGTCGAAGGCGTAGGAGTGGAAGAGCGTCCAGACGTCGTCGGGACCGAAGGCGAACCAGGGCTCGGTGGCGCGGAACAGGCGCACCACCTGGGCGTGGGGGACGACCACCCCCTTGGGCCTGCCGGTCGAGCCCGAGGTGTAGATGACGTAGGCGGCGTTGTCCGCCCCCGCTGCCGGAAGCTCGGGAGGCGCCGCGGCGCTCTCGCGGTCGAGCGCCGCACGCTCGGCGTCGAGCAGCACCAGCCGGTAGGGGGGCTCGCCGCCGGCGCCGGCCTGGAAGCGCGGCACCAGCCGCTCCTCGGCGACCAGGACCGGCGCGGCGGAGCCGCTCAGGGCGTCGGCGAGGATCCAGGCCAGGCGCTCCGGCGGGTAAGCCGGGTCCAGCGGCACGTAGGCGCCGCCGGCCTTGAGGATGCCGAGAAGGCCGACCAGCATGTCGAGCGAGCGCTCGACGCAGAGCCCCACCCGCACCTCGGGCCCGACGCCCAGGGCGCGCAGGCGGTGGGCCAGCTGATTGGCGCGCCGGTCGAGCTGTCCGTAGGTGATCTCCTCGACCTCGTGGACCGCCGCCACGGCGCGCGGCTGCCGCGCCGCCTGCGCCGCGAAGACCTGGTGCAGCGACGGTCCGGCCGGGAACCGGGCCCCAGGGTCGTTCCAGCGGCAGAGCAGCTCGCGGCGCTCGGCAGCCGACACCAGCGGCAGCTCCGATAGGCGCGTGCCGGGCGACGCCACGGCGCCGGCCAGCAGGTCCTCCCAGTGGGCGAGCAGGCGCGCCATCGTCGAGCCGTCGAAGAGGTCGGCGTTGTACTCGAGCGTGGTGGTGAGGCCGCCGGGCACGTCGAAAAGGAAGACGGTGACGTCGAACTTGGTGGTGCGGTTGTGGTTGTCGAGCAGCTCGACCTCGAGGCCGGGCAGCGCCAGCGGCTCGCTGGGGGTGTTCTGCAGCGAGAACTGCACCTGGAAGATGGGCGCGCGGGAGAGATCGCGCGGCGGCTTCAGGTCTTCGACCAGCCTCTCGAACGGCACCTCCTGGTGCGGGATCGAGCCGAGGAACCCCTCCCGGACGCCGGCGAGCAGCTGGGCGAACGGCGGATCGCCGGCGGCGGCGGTGCGCTGCACCACCATGTTCAGGAAGACGCCGATCAGGTTCTCGACCTCCACCCGGTTGCGGTTGGCGATGGGGATGCCGAGCAGCAGGTCCTCCTGGCCGGTGTAGCGGTGGAGCAGGGCGTTCCAGGCGGCCAGCAGGGCGAGGAAGAACGTCGCGCCGGAGGCGGTGCCGAAGCGGCGGACCTCCTCGGTGGCGGCGGCGGACAGCTGCCGCGACAGGCGGGCGCCGCGCAGCGTCTGGATCGCCGGCCGCGGCCGGTCGGTCGGCAGCTCGAGCGGCGGCAGGTGCCCGGCGAGGCGGCGGCGCCAGTAGGCCAGGTGACCGGCCATGGCCTCGCCCGCGAGCCAGCGGCGCTGGTGCCAGGCATAGTCCGCGTATTGCACGGGCAGCGGCGCGAGCGCCGTGGCTCGGGCGTGGCGCCGCTCGGCGAAGGCGCGGTAATAGGCGCTCAGCTCGCGCATCAGCACGCCGACCGTCCAGCCGTCGGAGACCACGTGATGCAGGGTGACGAGCAGCACGTGCTCGCCGGCCGCCGGGCGCCGTGGGGGACCCCCCTCGGCGGCGGCCCGGGCCGCCCCGGCGGACGTTGGCCGCGCCAGCGCCAGCAGCGCCGTGCGCAGCATGGGACCGGTGGCCAGGTCGAACGGCCGCCGCCCCTCGGCCAGCGCCAACCGGCGCTGTTCCGTCTCGCGCGCCGCCGGCGGCAGGGCGGCGAGATCGATCACCGGCAGGCGTTCGCCGGCGGCCGCGCCGGCCGCGCCGGCCGCGGCGCTCGCCGGCGGCGCGATGCGCTGCACCGGCCGCCCGAGCACGGCGGGGAAGCTGGTGCGCAGCACCTCGTGGCGCCGGCGCACCGCCGCGAAGCTGTGCGCGAGAGCGGCGACGTCGAGGCGGCCGGCCAGCCGCACCGCCGCCGGCATGTTGTAGGCGGGGCTCTGCGGATCGAGCTGGGAGAGGAACCACAACCGTTCCTGCGAGAACGACAGCGGCAGCTCCTCGCTGCCGTCGCGCGGCACCGGCCGCAGCGACAGGCCGGCGTCCGCGGGCGCGGCGCCCTCGGCCGGCGCGGGCCTGCCTGCGATCGCTGCGGCCGGCGCGGCTGGCGTGGCCAGGGCTGCGACCGCGGCCGGCGCGGGGCCCTCGGCCGGTGCGGCCGGGAGCTCGTAGCCCAGGGCGGCGGCCAGCACGCGCACCGGCTCCGCCAGGGCGGCGGCGGACGCCGGGGTGGCCCGCGAGCGCTCGGCGACCCCGGCGTCGATGCCCTGGTGCTGGTGAAACTTGGGATCGCCCATCATGCGCGAGCCGGCGCGCGGCCCGTCCGTCATGCGGCCGGCGGCGTAGGGTTCGAGCATCCCGGGCTCGAAGCCGACGCCGAGGAAGCTGCCGAGCGCCGCCATCTCCCGCCGCGGATCGCGCAGCAGGTCCTCGAAGCGCAGCAGCAGCTGCCGCTCCCTGGGAACGCCGGCGAGGAAGCGCCGGACGTTGCCGTGCGCCAGCAGCCAGACCAGCTGCGCCTGGGTCGCCGGCGCGAACGGGAGGTCCTCGTAGACGCGGTCCATGCGCGCCTCGACGTAGGACCCGATGGTGGCGATCGGGTGGCGCACCAGGTGGACGTAGAGCGGCCGCTCGAAGAGCAGCTCGGCGCGCTCCAGGGTCGCCGGGTCCAGGGCGTAGCTCGGCGTCTTGTCAACCAGCAACCGGCCGGCGCTCCATTGCTGCAGCCGCTGGTACCAGCTCGCGACCGGCAGGTCCTGGTCCTCGGCGGCGGCGACGATCCGCTCCGCCTCCCCGGCATCGCAGCCGCGCAGCTCCATGACCGCTCGCAGCAGCCCCTCGCGCGCGAAGCGGTTGCGTCCAGCGTAGACCCGGCGCCGCTCGCCCATGGTGGCGAAGGCGAGCAACTCGAGCTCCGGCGGCGCGAACAGGCGCGAATGACCGGCAAGCATCACCCGCAGCAGCGTCGATCCGGAGCGGAACGGCGACAGCAGGAAGACCGCGGGCGGGTTGCGCGGCGCCGCCGCGGCTCCGGCTCCGGCCCTGTCGGCTGCTGCCGCGCTTCTGGCCGCGGCCGTGCCGGCTGCCGCCTCGCAGGTGGCCGCCCCGGCCGCTCGCCCCAGCCGCCTTGCCACGGCGGCCCGCAGCTGGCCGACCGCCGCGGCGACCGCCGCCGGCGTGTCGAGCGCCGCGGCCGCGCCGGCCTGTGCCACGGCGTCCGCGGCGGTTTCGGGAGCCAGCCGCGCCGCCTGCTCCGGATAAGCGGCGGCCAGGTAGGCGGCAAGGCGCGCCGGGGTGGGCGCGTCGAAGAGCGCCATCACGTACACGATCTGGCCCAGCTCCCGCTGCAGGCGGTTGACCAGCATCGCGCCCTGGATCGAGTCGCCGCCCAGCTCGAAGAAGTTGGCGTGGCGGCCGACGCGCTCGACTCCCAGTACCCCGCGCCACAGCTCGGCCAGCCAGCGCTCGAGGGCGGTGGCAGGCGCCTCGCCGGCGGCGGTCCCGTCGCCGCCCGGGCTGCCCGGGCCGTCCGCGCTGCCCGCGCCGTCCGCCGGCAGGCGCTCCGCCTC
>DATKFK010000341.1:0-3657 GCA_035544375.1 Thermoanaerobaculia bacterium | reverse complement strand
AAGCCAACGCCCGCGCGTCCATACATAGCCCGCTTGAGCATTTTCAATCTGTTGATCTGCCCCTCAGTTTGGCCATTGCTCCAGGTGCCCTCGGGCGGCCCTCTGGCCGGACACGGGGGCCGGCCATGACACGAATCGGTCAGTGCGGGCTCGGCGAAACCGGTCAGGTCGAAACCCGGTCGGCCGGCAGCGACGGCGGGAGGAGGCCGGCTGCCGCCAGTTCGGCGATCATCGGCTGGAGCTCGGTTTCATACTCGCGCCAGCGATCGAGACCGGCGCGGTTTATCGGCCGGCGGACCTGGTCGCGGCTGGCGGTGGCGACGCTGCGGTCGAGCTCGTGGAAGCGAGCGCAAGCCGGATCGGGCGGCAGCCCGAGGAAGTCCAGCAGCCGCGCGAGCGTTGCGTCGAAGTCGTCGATCCAGTCGGTCAGCGCGATCGTGAGCATGGGGTGCGGCAGCACCGCCTGCCAGTGCCGCATCAGGGCCTCGTGCTGACCGATGTACCAGCCGAGATCGGCAAGATCGTGTGCGTAGGGGTGATAGCCGAAGAAGCGCCGCTGGAAGATCGACAGGCCGATGTCGCGCGGATCGCGCGTGCAGCGGATGACCCGCGCGCCCGGCAGCAGCGTGGCGAGGAAGCCGAGATGCAGGCCGTTGCCCGGCATCTTGTCGGTGATCAATCTCGCCTCAGGTGCGAGGCCGTGCAGCGCCGCGAGGAAGCCGCCCGCCGCGCTGGACAGGGCCGGCGCGTCGAGGGCGGCCAGACGTTCGACCGACGCGCGCGTGAGCACGCTGCCGCCGAGGCGCATGAGCAGGCCATGCACCTCCAGCCGCTCGCCCGCGCCGTGCACCATCTTGTGTGCCGCCAGGATCTGCTCGGTCAGGGTGGTGCCGGAGCGGGGCATGCCCACGATGAACACGGGGGTGGTATCGGCATGATCGGCGCGGGGGCCGGAGGACAGGCGCGGCGCGTCGAACGCAGCGCGCGTCACCTGCATGAAGTCGCTGTGCGATGCGCGCGAAAACGGCTGGAGGCGCGCGAGCACGGCATGGGCCTTCCGCCAATGGGTGAAGCTGACGGCCCGCCGGCCTTCCCGCGCGTGCAGCGTGGCAAGATCGAAGTGCGCGATGATGCGGTGCTCCGGCAGGCCAGCGCCGTCGGCTTCGGCGAGGACCGCCAGCCGGACGGCGAGCTGATCGCGCTGTGCGGCGGATGCCTCGTCCGTCCCATCGTTCAGCGCGATCCGGAGCCAGGTGAGCAGGATCTCGGCGTCGCCGAGCGGCGGGGCAGCTGCGGCGACGTCTGCGCGTGCTTCCTCACGCCGCCCGAGCATCAGCAACGCCGCGGCCCGCTGCGCCCGCCAGTGGGCCGTGTGCTGGGGCGCCGGCCGCTGGTGCGCCGCCTGGCGGAACGTGGCCTGCAGGGACGGGGGCGGATCCGCCAGGAGACTGAGCGCCTGCGCGGCGTCCCGCTCGTGGATGAGTAGGTTGGCGAGGTTCAGCCGCGCCGCCACGCAGTCGGGCTGCCGATCAAGTACCGTACGCAGCCGCGCGATCGCTGCTGCGGGCTCACCACGCAGGCCTTCCAGGGCGGCGAGGTTGGCGTGGGCGAGGTCGTGGCCAGGGGCGATGGCCAGCGCCCGGGTCAGAGCCGCGGTGGCGCGCGTCATCGCGCCGAAGCGATAGAGTGCGGCGCCGTAGCTCACCCAGGTGTCGGCATCGTTCGGGCGCAGCCGCAGGCATGCCTCGAACGCGGCGATCGCGCCGCTCCGGTCGCCGCCGGCGGCCAGAGCGCGAGCGAGGGCGAGGTGGGCGTCGGCCGATTGCGGCTCGGCCGTGGTGGCGGCGCGCGCGGCACGCGCGGCCTCGGGCGCATCGCCCTGGTCGAGCCGTACGATGGCGAGATTGACCAGCGGCGCGGCCTGGCCGGGCATCAGGTCGATACATGACAGGAACAGTTTGGCAGCCTCGGTCAGGGCGCCGGCGGCGTGTTGGCCGATACCCAGGTGCAACGTCGACAGCGGATCGTCCGGGGCGAGGTGCCGGGCTCTCGCCAGCAGCGGCACGCCGAGGTCCGGGTCGCCGGCGCGCACCAGCGAGAGGCCCTGGAGCCGGAGAAATGTTGGATCTTCCGGCGCCGCAACACTCAGTTCCGCGAACTGCGCGGCGGCTTCCCGGAACGCGCCGGCCTGGTAGCGCGCGAGAGCGGCGGCGATCGTGTCATTCATCACGCTTTCGTGTGCGGCCATAAATCACGGGTACGGTGGGTTGCGGCAATATTGTGTCAGGTACGCCGTGTGTGAAACACTCGAAAAGTCGATCGCGGCGCGCCGGGGAGTGCTATGACGCAGAACAATTTTTCCGTCGGTTCGTCGAGCGATCTTAATAATGCAATAGAAACGATCGACAGCACGACGACCGCCGGCACCTACACCATCACGTTGACCAACAGTTTCACGCAGACCGCCGCGGGAATCTACGTGCTGAGCCTGGCGCCCGGCGTCACGGTGGACATCGACGGCGCAAACCACACGATCAGTGGGGAGGATTTCAACCAAGCGTTCGATGGTGGGCTGGCGGTCACCACCGGGACCGTGTCGATCAGCGACCTGACCCTGCAGGACACGCTGGCGCGCGGCGGGGCCGGCCAGAACGGCGGCGGCGGCGGTGGCGCGGGGTTGGGTGGCGGGCTGTTCGTCGGCCCGGACGCGAAGGTGAGCCTCAGCAACGTGCAGTTCGTGGACGACGCGGCGCACGGGGGCGCCGGTGGTGGCGCCGGCCCCGGCGAAGGCGCCCTGGGTGGCCATTCGAGCCTGATTTACCCAGCTCTGGGCGGCGGCGGCACCAACGGCACCCCAGGGGCGCCCGGAACCAGCTCCGACACGCCGGGCGGTGATGGCACCGACGGCAGCGGCGCCGGGTTCGGTGTTGCCGGCGGGGACGGCGGCGGCGGAGGCGAGGGTTTCTCGCCGGGCTTCACGTCCGCTGACAACGCAGCCAGCGATGGCGGCGCCGGTGGCAAGGGCGGCCTTGGGGGCATCGGGGGCGATGGCGGCTTCGGCGGTCCCGGCGGCGGCGGCGGTGATGGTGGATTTCCGTCGCAGGCGCCGTTCAGCGGCGGGGACCCGGGCCAAGCCGGCGAGGGTGGCGATGCGGGTGATGGCGGCTATGCCGCTGGGGGTGGTGGCGGCGGCAAGGGCGGCAACGGCGGTAACGGCGCCCTCGGCGTGGCCGGCCCTGATAACGGCGTGCCGTCGGACGGCGCGGACGGCGCCGACGGCGGCAAGGCGGGTGACGGCGGCTTCGGTGGCGGCGGCGGTGCCGGTGGCGGGGGTGGCACGGGCGGAGTCGGCGGCACCGGGCAGGGCGTCGACGGCGCCAACGGTGGTGCGGGTGGCAAAGGCGGCGACGGCGGTAACGGCGATTTTGGTGCCGGCGGTGGCGGCGGCGGACCGGGTGGCAACGGCGGCCGTGCGGGGCCGACCAATGCCGGCGTCGGATCGCCCGGCTCGTCCGGGCCCGGAGGCACTGGCGGGCAGCCCGGCCTTGGCGGTTTCGGCGGCGGCAAGGGGGCGGCGGGCTCCAACGGTTTTGCTGGCGCCTCGGCCGAAGGCAGTCACGCACCTGGCCAGCCGTTTGCCGGCGCGGGCGGTGGCGG
>DATKFK010000340.1:0-2344 GCA_035544375.1 Thermoanaerobaculia bacterium | reverse complement strand
AGCCGTTCGGCGGCGGCGGCGCCGGGACGGTCGCGGCTGACCGATTCGATGGGACTCTTCGACCTCGAGCACTTCGTCCTCGAGCGCCACGACGGACCGGCGGCGGCGTCGACCGAAACGCGCGCCGCCCTGACCTTCACGCAGCAGCGGCGCGGCATCGCGGCCTGGCTGGCGGCGCCGGCGCCGATGGGGAGCCTCGGCTTCTTCTCGGGCGACGCAAACCTGGTGGCCGCCTTCGTCGTAAAGAATCCCGTGGAGCTGCTCGACGAGCTGCTGAGCCTGTGCCCGGAGCTGGCGTCGGAGCTCGCCAAGGCGGAAGCCGAGCACGGCTTCAACCTGCGCGACGACCTGGCGGCGCCGCTGGGCGGCGAGATCGCGCTGGGGCTCGACGGCCCCGTTCTGCCGAGCCCCTCCTGGCAGCTGGTGGCGGAGGTCTACGATCCCGTGCGCCTGCAGCAGACGATCACCCGGGCGGTCCGGCAGGCCAACGTGTCGCTTCAGGCGGCGGGCAAGCCGCAGCTGGCCTTGCAGCAGCAGGCGGACGGCGACCGCACCTACTACGGCATCGTTTCGACCCAGCCGGCGTTCGCGGTCTACTACCTGTTCGCCGACGGCTACCTGGTGGCGGCGCCGAGCCGGGCACAGCTCGACCGCGCCCTGGCGCAGCGGGCTGCCGGCACGACCCTCGCCGCCTCCCCGCGGCTGCGCAGCCTCCTGGGGCGTGACGGCCAGGTGAACGTCTCGGCGCTCTTCTACCAGAACCTGGGGCCGCTGGCGTCGCTCACCGGGCCGCTCGCCGCCGCCGCCGGCGGCGCGGCGTACGGCTCGGGCAAGGCAGGCCAGGGCGGGCCGGGCCTCGGCATGCTGCTCGGCGGCGGCCATGGGCCCTCGCTGCTCTACGCCTACGCCGAGCCGGACCGCATCGTGTTCTCCGGCCACAGCGAGGCCGGCCCGATGGGCCTCAACCTGGGAACGCTGGCGGGCTTCGGCGGCATCCTGGGCGGCATGGAGCGCGCGCACGGCGCCGCCATGCAGGGGAGGGGCGGCAGGTAACCCTGCCGCCGTCCAGCGTGCAGGAATCGGCGCAGAGCCCGGCGGGAATCATCGAGCTCGACGGGCTCACCGTCTCGCTGGGAGGGCGGCCGGTGTTGCGGGACCTGCGGGCGTCCCTCGCCGGCCGCTGCATCGGTCTGCTGGGGCCCAACGGCGCCGGCAAGACGACGCTGCTCCACACGCTGCTGGGCTTCTTCCCTCCCGCCGCCGGCACCGCCCGCGTCTTCGGCCGGGACATCCGCTCCGAGAAGGCGGCGATCCGCGCCCAGATGGGGTACATGCCCGAGACCGATTCGTTCATCGCCGGCATGAGCGGCGTCCGCTTCGTGCGCCTCATGGCCGAGCTGTCGGGACTGCCGCCGGCGGCCGCCCTCGAGCGCGCCCACGAGGCGCTGTTCTACGTCGGCCTGGGAGAGGCGCGCTACCGCGCCGTGGACAGTTACTCGCTTGGGATGAAGCAGCTGGTCAAGCTCGCCCAGGCGCTCGCCCACGGTCCCCGCCTGCTGTTCCTGGACGAGCCCACCAACGGTCTCGATCCGCCGGCCCGCCGCCGCATGCTCGAGCTGATCCGCGACATCCGCGACGGCGGCGAGGCGCGGGTCATCCTGTCGTCGCACCTGCTGCGCGACGTCGAGGAATGCTGCGACGAGGTGCTGGTGCTGAAGGCCGGTCGGGTGGCGGTGTACGCGAACCTCGAGGAGGAGCGCCGCGCCAACCGCCGCCTGCTCGACCTGGAGGTGCGCACCGCGGACGGCGCCCCTGCCGGCCCCGCTTTCGCGGCGCTGGCGGCGGCGCTCGGCTGCGACAGCGCGCCGGGCGCCCAGAAACGCCTGAAGCTGGTGCTGCCCGACGGCGTCGAGGCCCGCGACATGTTCCGGCTGGCCGCCGGCGCCTCGCTGCAGATCCGCCGCCTCGACTACAAGCGCGATTCGCTCGAGGACATCTTCCTCAAGGCCATGGAAGGGGACGCCGATGGCGGTGTATGAGCGCAACTACCATCGCTACGACGGTCCGCTGACCGGCCGGCGGCAGCGGTTCCTGGTGGTGCCCCGCTACGCGCTTCAGGCCGTCATGCGCAGCCGCGCCTTCGTGATGTTCTACCTGCTCTGCTTCCTGCCGCCCTTCGCCGGCCTGCTGATGATCTACCTGCGCCACAACCTGTCGGCGCTGAACCTCCTCGGAATTCCGCTGGAGCGGCTGCGCCAGGCGCTCCCCATCGAGGCCGGTTTCTTTTCCGAAAGCCTGGGGCTGCAGGGGTTCCTCGCCTTCCTGATGGTGGTCGCCGTGGCGC
>DATKFK010000339.1:0-6708 GCA_035544375.1 Thermoanaerobaculia bacterium | reverse complement strand
GGCCGCGCTCGGATCCGAGGCGCTGCTCGAGCAGATCGTACTCGGCGGCGTCGCCCAGGCTGGCGCGGGCCAGGGCCAGGACCTCCGAGCGCGGCACGGCCGCCGGCAGGTAGCGGCGCCCCTCGACGGCGTCGGCGGCGGAATCCTTGAGGATGTTGACCAGCTGCAGACCCTCGCCGAAGGCGCGCGAGCGCTCGCGCAGCGCGGCGGCGCCGGGTGCCAGGATGGGCGCGCCGAGCAGGAAGAGCTCGGTCAGCAGCTCCCCGACGATGCCGGCGACGACGTAGCAGTAACCGCGCAGGTCGGCGAGGTCGCGCAGCCGCAGCTCGCCGCGGTCGTCGGTGCGGGAGACGAAGCCGGCCATGCCGCGGCAGGTGCGCAGCGTATGCTCGCGGGTCAGCTCGACGGCGGCCGGCGAGAGGTCGAAGAAAGCGTCGAGCACCTGCGGCAGCTCGGCGAGGAGGTCGCGGTAGCCAGGCTGGTCGCAAGGCACCTCCGCGGCCCAGAAGCGGGCAGTGGCGGCGGTGGCGCAGGGGTCGGGAGCGACCAGCAGTCGCTCGAAGGTCTGCAGCGCCTCGATCCGGCTGGCGCGCGGCCACCGCGCCGCGTCCTCGAAGGTGTCGGCGATCCGGAACAACAGGTAGGCGATGGTGACCTGGCGGCGGGTCGGCTCCGGCAGCAGTGGAATCGCCAGGGCGAAGGTGCGGCTGGTGGCGATCAGCAGCTGCTCGAGGTCCGGGCGGACCTCGTCGTCATAACCGCCCCCGCCGAGCTCGGCAGGCCGGAGCGGCTGGTCGGGCGCGCCTTCCACGTTGTCAAGGATAGCAGCAGGCTGGCCGCCGGCTGCCGCTGGATTCCTGCGGCGATATTGCCGCTTGACCCCAAGAGCGCCAGCTGGCGGTCAGCCCGCTGCCTCGATCACGGTGCCGGGGACCGGCTCGCCGCGCAGGGCGGCGGCGAGCAGCCCCGGGGTGGTGCCGTTGGCGATCAGCGAGGGGATGCCGCGGGCGGCCAGGGCCAGGGCGGTTTCGACCCGGTGCAGCATGCCGCCGGTGACGTCGGTGCCGGCCGCGCCGCCGATCGCACGGCGCAGCTCCTCGCGCCGCGCCCACTCGCCGGCGTCGAGGCGCGGCAGGGTGCGGCCGGCGGCATCGTAGACGCCGTCGGTCTCCCCCAACCAGAGCACCCGCCGCACCCGCACCCCCTGCGCCGGCAGCTCGCTCGCGAGCAGCTCGAAGAGGCGTTCGGTCGAGCAGATCGCGACCCCCTGCCGCCGGTCGAGCACGACGTCCCCATAGAGCACGGGCAGCAGCCCATGCGCCAGGGCCAGCAGCAGCGGCTCGACGGCGATGGCGAGCGGCCGGCCGCCGGCCGCCACCACCGAGCTCGACGGTGCCAGGGAGAAGGGGAGGAGCCCGGCGGCGGCGAGCGCGGCACATACCTGCCAGTGGAGGGCGGCGGCGCGCTCCTGGGTCAGCGACACCCCCGGCAGCTGGCCCCGGTCGCGCAGGCCGGCGGCGAGGCCGTGGCGGCGGGCGGCGACGTGCCCGAACGAGCCGCTGCCGTGCGCCAGCACCAGCGCCGGCGCGGGAGCCTCGCCGGCAGCCGCGCGCGCTCCCGCGGCGCCGGCGGCGGCCGCCGCGCTCGTTGAAATTGCCGCGCTCGCCGCGCTCGCCGCGATCTCCGCAATCTCCGCAGCGAGGCGGGCAAGCACGGCCGGCCGGACGGCGTCGACCGCGGACTTGTCGGTGAGCAGGCTGCCGCCCAGCTTGACCAGCGTCACCTCGGACGGTGTGCCCATCGCGATGCGCGGCGCCGTGCGAGCCACCCGCCGGATCAGAACAGGTGCTCGGCGTCCGACTCGGGGCCGGTGCCGACGGAGTCCTGGATGACGAAGCCGACCGTGGACATGCTCTCGAGGCGCTCGGCGACGTCCTCCTCGGAATCGGCGTCGCAGATGACGTGGACGTTGGCGCCGGCATCCATCGTCGCCCAGGCCGCGAGCCCTTCCTGCCGCAGCTCGCGCACCGTGCGCAGCACCGCCACCGTGCCGGGGGCCCAGTAGAAGATCGGCGGCCGCGACGACATGGCGACCAGGTGCAGGTCCACCGCTTCCTCCTCGATCACCGGTCCGAGCAGGGCGAGATCGCGTTCGGCGATGGCGCGCCGCACCTTGTCGAGCCGCTCCGGCAGCAGCTCGAGCCGGCGCGCCAGGTAGGGGCTGGTGGGCGCGCGGCGGTGGCCCTCGAGCGAGGGAACGGCCTTGGGGCCGATCTCGACCACCGCGATGACGTCGCGCAGGTCCCAGTGCTCGGCGTCGGCCAGCTGCACGGCGTCGAGCCCCTGGCTGCCGGCGCCGGCCGGCCATTCGACGTAACCGCCCATCACCGAGCGCGCCGCCGAGCCGCTGCCGCTGCTGCGGGCCAGGCGCGAAAGCTCGGCGGGCGTCGCGTCGTCCTTGCCCAGGGCGCCGGCCGCCGCCAGCGTCAGGGCGGCGAAACCCGAGGCCGAGGAGGCGAGACCGGCGGCGCTGGGAAAGGTGTTGCGCGTCGCCACCCGAAAGCTGTCCTTGCTCCCCGCCCACTGCCGGATGCGGTCCAGCTGCTGCTTGATGCGGCGCTGGAAGTCGGGCTCCGGCGCGCTGAACCCGCCGTGCGGCTCGGCCAGCCAGATCTCGTCCAGGTCGCCGTGGATCGGCTCGACCGTGCACTGGGTGACGCAGCGCTCGAGGGTCATCGAGATCGAGGAGTTGAGCGGCAGCGCACGCTCGAGGTCGCGGGCCCCCCAGTACTTCACGAAGGCAATGTTGGCGGGCGCGGAGATGGTGGTCTTGGTCATGGGGTCTCCCGCCGGAAGCCGGCGGCTCCGAGGTGGACGGGATGGTGCGCGAAAGGGCGAAGAAACGCCCAGGCGGCGGCGGCCTCCGGGCGCGGGTGGTAGACCAGCAGCGAGCCGGCGCCGGGGCCGGCGAGCGAGCCGGCGCCCGACACCTTGGCGGCGCCGCCTTCGGCCTCGACCTGCCGGACCAGCGCCCGCACCGGCTCCGGCACCACGCCCAGCGCCTCGAGGCACGCCTGGTGCTCGCGGATCAGGCCGATCACCGCCGGCGGGCGCTCCGCGGCGGCCTCGAGCTCGGAGCGCAGGGCAAGGGTCGCCGCCGCCATGCGGTCGAACAGCCGCTCGTGCGCTGCCGGGTCGCGGTCGCGCCGGGTGCGCACCGCGGCCACCACCGCGCCGGTCGGCTCCGGCGGTGTGCCGGTATGGTAGACGCGCAGCCGGCCGAGCAGCGGCGAGCCGGCGGCGAGGCTCGTGCAGGCGAGTTGCCCGCCGCGCGACGGCGGCAGCCGCTCGGCCCACAACAGGCCGCCATGGAAGCTGGTGGCGGTGTCGACGCCCGAGGGCAGGCCGTGCTGGCGCCGCTCCGCTTCGAGTGCCAGCCGCGCGATGGTCTCGGCGTCGAGCTCGACGCCGCCCCGCCAGGCGGCGTAGCCGGCCACGACCGCCACCGCTGCAGCCGCCGAGCTGCCGAAGCCGGCGCCGATCGGCAGCTCGGAGTCCAGCCGCAGACGCAGGCCGGGCGCGCCGCCGGCCCCCTCGCCGAGCGCCTCGGCGGCCTCGCCCAGCGCCACCTTGACGATGTGGGCCGGGTCGCTGCCGCGCAGGGCAAGAAAGGTCTCGACGCCGGGGCGCGCCGCGTAGGCGGCCCAGCCGTCGCGGGCGGCCCGGGTATAGCCAAGCACCTCGTCCCAGCCGGCGGTGACGCGGCAGCCCAGGCCGGGAAGGTCGATCTCGACCGGGGCCGCCGCCCGCGACGTTCCCGGCAGCGCCGAGAACCGGGCGCGCAGCCGCAGGTCGATCGCCGCCACCAGCGCCGGACGGCCATAGACCACCGCGTGCTCGCCCATCAGGATGAGCTTGCCCGGCGTCGAGACGGTGGCCGGCGGCGGCAATGTTGCGGTCGTTGCGGTCGTTGCGGCCGTCGTGGCCGTCGCGGCCGTCGCGGCGCTTGAGGCGGCGGGCGCGAAGCCGTCCCCCGGTCTCGCCCTCCCCCCGGCGGAGCGCGCTCCGCCCGCGGGCGGAGAAGCCTCTCTGTGCTCTCTCGCTGCTTTCGGCCGCGTTGTCCGCATCGTGGGCAGGCACTCCTATGGGCGACGGCGCCGGCCGTACAGGCGGTGCGCCCCAGGCTCCCCATCCATTCTATGAGACGCGAAGTCCGAGCGGCCGGGGAGGCGCGGTCTCGGCGAATCGAATCGAATCGATCTCAGCCAGCGGCCAGCGCCAGCGGCCAGCGGCCGGTGGTATCAGGAGGGCAACGGCTTGGGGCCGGCGGGCTCGCCGCGGCCCAGCTTCTCGTGTGCTCGCGCCAGGTCCTGCGAGGTGAAGGCGGCCATCAGCGACAGCTCGCCGGCGAGCACGATCGCCCCCAGGATCTCTGCCAGGCGCAGGGTGGCTTCGCCCCGGCGCTCCGGATCGGGAGAAACCCCGAGCACCGCCAGCGCCTCGCGCTGGGTATCGAGCGCGGTGCCGCCGCCGATCGTGCCCAGCGGCACGTCGGGCATGAAGATCGACGCGAAGACCGAGTCGCCGCCGCGCGGCTCGATGCAGGTGACGCCGAGCGAGCCTTCGACCACGTGCGCGGGGTCCTGGCCGGTGGCGATGAAGAACGCCGCCAGGACGTTGGCGTAGTGGGCGTTGAATCCCAGCGAGCCGGCGGCGATCGAGCCCAGGAGGTTCTTGCGGTACTGCACTTCCACCAGGTCGCGGGCGTTGGTCTTGAGGTTGTGATGGAGCACCGGCGCCTCGAGCAGGACCTCGGCGTAGATGCGCTTGCCGCGGCCTTCCTGGAAGTTGATGGCGGCCGGTTTCTTGTCGACGCAGTAGTTGCCGGACAAGCCGATGCAGGCGACGCCGGTGGCGGGCTCGATGAGATCGGTCACCACCCGGTCGCAGGCGATGGTGGCCATGTTCATCCCCATGGCGTCGCCCGAGTCGAAGCGGAAGCGCAGGAAGACGGTGGAGCCGAAGGCGAAGGGCCGGACCTCCAGCAGCTTGAGGTGGCGGCTGGTCGCTTCGGTGACCCGCCGCACGTCCTCGTAGTGCTCCTGGATCCAGCGCAGGAACGACTGGGTTTGCACGATGCCCGAGGTGCGGAACACCGGCGCGCGGGTCATGCCGACATCCTCGACCCGGACCACGGCGCCGCCGGCCTCGCGGATGGCCGAGCAGCCTCGGTTGGTGCTGGCGACCAGCGCCGCCTCGGTGGTGGCGAGCGGCACGTAGACGTCGCCGTCGATGTGGTTGCCGCGCACCCGCAGCGGGCCGCAGACGCCCATCGGGACCTGCGCCACGCCGATGAAGTTCTCGCAATTGCGGCGCGAGGCGCGGGTCACGTCCAGCGAGTGATGGGCGATGTTGCTGAGCGGCGTCCGGGTCATCCCCTCGAGAGCCCGGCGGCGGATCTCCGCGGCCTCTTCGGGGGTCAGATCCTTGGGCAGCTCGTGGAAGCGGCGCTCGCCCTCGACCAGGGAACGGACCAGCTCGGCGCGGGTCAGGGGAGCAGCTGCGGCGATGGAATTCGTGGCGTTGGTCATCTCACGACCCTTTGCGGAGCCTGGCTCGACGCAGCTCCGCGACGGTTTTCACCCCAAGGCAAAACATGCAGATCCTCAGCTCCAGCACGATTCTCTTCACCCTCTCCTCGACCCGCTCCGGCGACTCGGTGGCCGCCTGCAGGAAGGGGAACGCCATCCCTGCCATATCCGCGCCCAGGGCCACGGCCTTGGCAACGTCGATGCCGTTGCGGAGGCCGCCGCTCGCGATCACCGTCAAGCCCGCGGCGCCCTCGATGTTCTCGATGCCTCGAGCGGCATGGCGCACCTCCTGGATCGAGAGGGGTGTCGGGATCCCCCAGCCGGCGAACGTCTCGCCGAGATCGATGTCGCCGGCGCGCGCGGCCTCGATGCGCGCCCAACTGGTGCCGCCCACCCCCGCGGTGTCGATGATGCGAATCCCTTGCCCGACGAGGGCGCGCGCGGTCGCCGCCGAGATGCCGCAGCCGATCTCCTTGACGACGACCGGCACCGGCAGGCCGCGGACGATCTCGCCGATCTTCGGCAGCAAGGCGGCAAAATTTCGCTGCCCCTCGGGCTGGATCGCCTCCTGCAGCGGGTTGAGGTGCAGGATCAGGGCATCGGCCCCGATCATCTCGACCGCCCGCAGGCAGTCGCTCACGCCCATCCCGTAATTCAGCTGCACGGCTCCCAGGTTGGCGAGCAGCGGCACCGAGGGCGCGACGTCGCGAACCTTGAAGGTATCAGCTTTCGCCGGATCCTCCAAAGCCTTGCGCTGGGAGCCCAGGGCGACCGCGATGCCGGTGCGCTCGGCGCCGGCTGCCAGGTTGCGATTGATCAGGCCGGCCGCCTCGGTGCCGCCGGTCATGGACGAGATGAGCAGCGGCGCCGCCAGCCTGCGGCCCAGGAAATCCACCCCGGGATCGACGTCGTCGAAGTCGATCTCGGGCAGGGCCGCGTGCTCGAAGTGGTAGTCGTCGAAATAATTGACGCCCAGCTGCATGCGCTCCTCGAGGGCGAGCCGGATGTGCTCGGCCTTGCGGTCGCGCTCGAGCGAGGCCTGGACCGCGGAGGGTGGCGATTGCGTGGCGGGGCTCACCGCTCTCGCTCCCAGAGGTAATCCAGCAGGCCGGCCAGG
>DATKFK010000338.1:0-3992 GCA_035544375.1 Thermoanaerobaculia bacterium | reverse complement strand
GCTTGCAGCCCCGGGCTTTCGGCGGCCGCGGCCGGTGGTGCCGCGACGCCCGCGGCGGCCGGAGCCGTGGTGGCGGCAAGCGACGCCGCGGCGGCCGCCAGGGCGGCGACGCGCGCCGCCCGCAGGAGGGCCAGGCAAGTGGGGGCAGGGACCATGGCGAGGTGGCGTCTTGCCGTGCAGGCGTGCAGGGGACGGCCGGCGACGCCGCCGGAAGTGTAGCTCAGGTGCGGCGCGGGGCGCCCGAGCGCGGGCCTGCGCCGCCGATGCCGCGCTGCGGCCGCTGCCGCCGGAGGATTGGCGCCAGTGCCGCCTGAGGCGGGCGCGGGGCGGCACCGCGCGGCACCGCCCCCCGTGGCCTGGTAGGATTGCAGCCTGGTGGGCTTCCTGACATGGCCGTGAGCGATCGAGGGTGACGACCAGCCGGCGCGCTTTCCTTGGCGGGAGCTTGCTGGGCGGCGCCGCGCTGGCGGTCGGGGCGCCGCTGTTGGGCGGTGAGCCCGAAGCCGGCGCCGCCCGGACGGACGCATCGGTTCCGGCCGGCGATGGCGAGCCGCCGGCGGGCCCGGCTGCCGCGGGTCGGGCGGCCCCGGCGCCGGCGATGGCGCCGGAGACCTTCGCGCTGGCCGAGGCCACCATCGCCGAGCTGCAGGCGGGGATGGCCGCCGGACGGCTGACCTCCCGCGGGCTGGTCGAGGCTTACCTGGCGCGCATCGCCGCGCTCGACCGCCGCGGGCCGGCGCTGCGCGCCGTGCTCGAGGTCAACCCCGACGCGCTGGCCATCGCCGGCGCGCTCGACGCCGAGCGGCAGGCCAAGGGCGCGCGGGGGCCGCTGCACGGCATCCCCATCCTGCTCAAGGACAACATCGACACCCACGACCGCATGACCACCACCGCCGGCTCGCTGGCCCTGGCCGGTTCGGTGCCGGCGCGCGACGCCTGGGTGGCGCGGCGCCTGCGCGAGGCGGGCGCGGTGCTGCTTGGCAAGGCCAACCTCTCCGAGTGGGCCAACTTCCGCTCCAACCGCTCGTCGAGCGGCTGGAGCGGCCGCGGCGGGCAATGCCGCAACCCTTACGTGCTGGACCGCTCGCCGTCGGGCTCGAGCTCGGGCTCCGCGGTGGCCGCCGCCGCCAACCTCTGCGCCGCCGCGGTCGGCACCGAGACCGACGGCTCGATCGTGTCGCCCGCCGGCCACTGCGCGCTGGTCGGCATCAAGCCCACCGTTGGCCTGCTCAGCCGCTCGGGGATCGTGCCCATCGCCCACAGCCAGGACACCGCGGGACCGCTGGCGCGCACCGTCGCCGACGCGGCCATTCTGCTGGGAGCGATGGCGGGCGGGGGCCGCGCCGATCCCGACGATCCGGCGACGCTTGGCAAGGGCGGCCGCGCGTTCGCCGACTACACGCCCTTCCTGCGTGCCGACGGCTTGCGCGGCGCGCGCATCGGGGTGGCCCGCAAGCATCTCTTCCCTGCCACCGCCGCCGACCCGTCGATCGCCGAGGCAATCGCCGAGCTGAAGCGCCAGGGGGCGGAGATCATCGATCCCGCCGACGTGGTGACCGCCGGCGACCTCGACGGTCCCGAGCTCGAGGTGCTGCTCTACGAGTTCAAGGCGGACTTGAACGCCTACCTGGCGGCACTGGCCGTCCGGCCCGCCGGCGGCGGCCGTCTCGAGGGCGCGCCCGTCCGCAGCCTCGCCGAGCTGATCGCCTGGAACGAGCGCCACAAGGCGCGGGAGATGCCGTTCTTCGGCCAGGAGCTGCTGGTGCGGGCGGCGGCCAAGGGAACGCTGGCCGATCCGGCGTACCGCAAGGCGCTGGCGCGCTGCCGCCTGCTGGCGCGCCGCCGCGGCATCGATGCGACGCTCGCCCGCCACCGCCTCGACGCCATTGTCGCGCCGACCGGCGGGGCGCCCTGGCTCATTGATCTGGTCAACGGCGATGCCCCTTCGGGCGGCAGCTCGACGCCCGCGGCGGTGGCCGGCTATCCCAGCATCACGGTGCCGGCGGGGGAGGTCTCCGGGATGCCGGTGGGCCTCTCCTTCTTCGGCGCCGCCTGGAGCGAGCCCACGCTGATCCGCCTGGCCTACGCCTTCGAGCAAGCCACCCGGCATCGCCGTCCGCCGCGCTTCCTCCCGACCGTCGAGCTGCCCGCCGACGCGGTGGCCGGCGCGCCGGACGGGCAGGCCGGCGCCGGCTGACGCCAGGACGCCGGATGGCCAGGCGGCCGGAGCGACGGCGTTTCGGCCCGGCGCCGATTTTGCTACATTCCGGCGGGTATCTCGCTGGCGGTCCGGGGGACGCGAAGGGGGCTGGCCTCGGCCAGCTTCTGCAGGGCCGGCTCCTCATGGCCATCATCCAGGTCGTGCTCGCCGCCGTGCTCTGGTTCTTCCTGCTCGGCTGGGCGGTCCACATCAACGGCGGGCGCGCTCCAAGGTTTCGCGGACCATCTCGTCGGTGAGCGGCGGCAGGCTCTCGGCGGGGACGGCGACCGGTCCTTCGCCGCTGTCGCGCAGCGACATCGACGCGCCTGCCGGCTCGAGCTCGATGCGGCCCTCGCGTTCCCGGATTTCGAGCTCCTGGCCGCCGACGAGCGCCAGCCGGTTGCGGAGCTCCTTGGGGATGACGACCCGCCCAGCGGCATCGATGGTAGGTCGCATGGTAAAAGCATACCATTTGGTGCGCTGGCTTGGTTACGTAACCCCTGCGACGCTCGGGTCGGCACCTAGTCTATCGGCGAGGAGCCGTACCCAGGGGGGGCGAGGCGAAAGGTGAGTGTCAAGAGGTGCGCACACCTGTGGGGATGTGTTGCCCTTTTGCCGTCTCATTTTGAGGGCAACGCTCCTACGTCGGTGTCGCCGAGGCCGCCATCTGGCCCCCCCGGTCCCGCGCGTCGGCCTATCTCAAGAAACGAATTGGACAGACTCCTGCCTCTGCCAGAGGGTCGCCGGCGCGGCAGCAAGGCGACGCTCCTCTGCTCCTTAATGAGGCCCAGCAGGCACGGTTCCCGCCCTCAATTCGCCCTGCGCGCCCCGCGCGATCCGCCCTGCATCTGGCCGATGCCTACAACTTGTCGTCATCAGCCGGCTCGACATCCGGCAGGCGTTTGAGAGCAGCCTCGAACCTCTGCCGAGTCCCGCGCTTTGCACGCTCCTCCAGATAATCGACGGTCATGAGAGCCGCCAGCTTCTCGGCGGCCGCCGTGCTGATGAACTGGTTGATAGAAATACCGTCCACGTTCGCCAATTTCCGGATCTGCTCATGCAAGGAGTCCGGAAGCCTCAGGCTGATCGTGCTCATGATACTGCTCCTATCTCTTCGAGAAACGCCCGGGGAGTAAGGACGACGACACCGAACCGCTCTGCGCCCACGAAATCCTTCTTGTTGAAGGAAATGATCCTTCCGCAGCCTCCGGCGACCGCCGCCTCCAGGACCATCTCATCCTGCGGATCTCTCAAATGAGGCCGCCACAAGAAGAAGATCTCCTGCCGCTCGGCAACCGCGCAGAGGTAATCGAGGATTACCTCTCTGGTTTGCCGCTCAGACGAGTCGGGTACAAGATCCCGCAGGAACACCGCCTCGTATTCCAGAAGGAGCGGCACAGAGAGCACCACCTCGAACCTGCCCGTCCCGATCAGCGACAGGAGCCTGGCAGATGCCCCCCTCTTCGACCGCAAGGCCGCGACCCACACATTCGTGTCGAGGACGACCCGCGGGAGCGACACCGCGGTATCGTAGGTGATACCATGGAGCTGTGTCAACCACCTCCGCTAGTCGGGTGCTTGCCCGATTGTCCGAGCTGTCTCACTGTCGTCGTAACGGGACCTTCGCCTGCGATGGTGCCGCGCCGGACACCAGAGCTTTGACCCGCGCCACGACCGGGAGGCTTGGAGGCTTGGCAGTGCGCTGCGACGATAGGGAAGGCGGGAGCCCTCTCCCCACCGCCGTACCGGGCGGAGGGGAGAGGGGAGCGACTGAGCTGCGGAGAGGGGACGG
>DATKFK010000337.1:0-3584 GCA_035544375.1 Thermoanaerobaculia bacterium | reverse complement strand
CCGGCCTTCAGGATCCCCAGGACCGCCGCCACCATCTCGGCCGAACGCTCCACGCATAGGCCAACCCGTGCTTCCGGACCGACGCCCAGCCGCCGCAGGCCTCCGGCGATCCGGCCGGCCTCCCGGTCGAGCGCGCCGTAGGTCAGCACCCCCTGCTCCCACACCAGGGCGACCGCATCCGGCCGTGCCGCCGCCTGCTCCTCGAACAAGGCATGCAGCGTGCGGCGTGGGGCGCCCGACGCCGTGTCGTTCCACTCCGCCATCAGCTGATGGCGCTCGGCAGCCCCGAGCAGCGGCAGCTGCGCGAGCGGCAGCTCCGGCGCCGCCGCCGCGCCGCGCAGCAGCGTCGCGTAATGTTCCAGCAGCCGCGCCGCGGTGGCCGCCGTGAACAGGTCCGCAGCGACTTCGAGCTCGAGCGCCAGCGCCGGCCCTCCCGTTTCGTCCTCCAGCTCCTCGACGATCAGCGACAGATCGAACTTCGCCGTCGCCCGTTCGCCGGACGGCAGCCGTTGGCAGCGCAAGGACTCGGCGGCTCCGGACGCCCGCCGTACGCCTGCCTCGGCATCGCTGCCGGAGACGCCGCCCGGCGTGCCGGCGCTTTGCAGCACGAGCAGCACCTGCACCAGCGGGTTCCACGCCAGATCGCGGCCAGGCCGCAGCTCCTCGACCAGCGTCTCGAACGGCAGGTCCTGGTGGGCGAGGGCCCCGAGCACCGTCTCGCGCACTGCCGCGAGCAGCCGGCGGAGATCGGGGTCGCCGTCCAGACGCACCCGCAGCGCCAGCGTGTTGACGAAGAAGCCGATCAACCCCTCGATCTCCTGCAGCGAACGATTGGCGACCGGCGTCCCGATCAGCAGGTCCTCCCTGCCGCCGTAGCGCGCCAGCAGCGCCGCGAAGCCGGCCAGGAGCAGCATGTAGAGCGTCGCCCCCTCCCGCCTCGCCGCCTGGCGCAGGCACGCCACCACGGCCGCCGGCAGCCGCAGCGCGCGGACGGCGCCGCGGAAGCTCTGCACCGGCGGCCGCGGCCGGTCGGCAGGCAGCGGCAGCTCAACCGGCGCTCCCGCGAGCTGCCGGCGCCACCAGGCGAGCTGTCGCGCCATCACCTCCTCCGGCCAGGCGCATTGCCAGGCGGCGAAGTCGGCGTACTGGATCGCCGGCTCGGCGAGCGGCGACGGCCTCCGCTCCACGGCGGCGGCATGAAGCGCGGACAGCTCGCCGAGCAGCACCTGCTCCGACCAGCCGTCGGCAACGATATGGTGCAGGGTCAGCAGCAGGACCAGGCGGACGTTCGCCTCGTTGCCGCCCGGAGGCACCACGGCTGGCCGTCGCGGCGGCTCGCCGCCGCCGGCCTCGACGAGGCGCGCGCGCAGCAGCGGGCCGCGTGCCAGATCGAAGGGCCGCATCGCCTCCTCCCGGCGGAGACGCGCCAGCTCCGCGGTCTCGAGGCAGGTCCGGCGCAGGCCGCGAAGGTCGATTCGCGGCAGCGCCAGGGCCCGCGGCGCCTCGATTTCCTGCCAGGGCTCGCCCCCCGCCTCGACGAACCGGGTGCGCAGCACCTCGTGGCGCCGTACGATCTCGGACAGGGCGGCGGCGAGCGCCGCCGGCACCGGCGTGCCGCGCAGCTCGTAGGCCGCGGGGATGTTGTAGGTGGCCCGGCCGGGCGCCAGCCGGTCGAGAAACCACAGTCGCCGCTGTGCGGACGAGAGCGGCAACCAGGCCCCCCGCGGCACGGGGCGGAGCGGCGGCAGGCGGATCTCGTCCCCCTGTTGCCGGGCCGCGGTCACCGCCCGTGCGAGGGCGCTCACCGTCGGCTGCTCGAAGAGCGTCTTGACCGGCAGATCGACCCCAAAGGCAGCGCGGAGGCGCGCGAGCACGCGGGTGACCAGCAGCGAGTGGCCGCCGAGCTGGAAGAAGTTGTCGTCGCTCCTGACCGGCGCCCGCCCCAGCACCTCTTCCCAGATGCCCGCGACCAGCTCCTCGACGGAGCCGCCGTGCGGGATCGAGCGCCGGCCGCCCGCCGTGGCCTCCGGCTCCGGCCGGCGCGCGAGCTGCGCCAGGGCCTGACCGTCGATCTTGTCGCTCGCGTTGCGCGGCAGGGCGGCGAGCCTTACGAAGCGCGCGGGAGTCGCCGCCTCGGGCAGCCGCCGGCGGGCCAGTGCGGAGAGCTCCGGCGCTTCCGGAGCGACCGGACCGCGCGCGCTGAAAAAGGCGGTCAGAATGCCGTCGATCGCCAGGACGGCCACCTCCCGCACCGCCGGGTGCGCGGCGAGCACCGCCTCGACCTCGCCCAGCTCGAGGCGCACGCCGCGGATCTTGACCTGATGGTCGATGCGGCCCAGGAACTCGATCTCGCCGTCCGCCAGCCAGCGCACCAGGTCGCCGGTGCGGTACAGGCGCTCGCCCGGCGCCCCGGCGAAAGGGTCGGGGACGAACCGTTCGGCGGTCAGATCGGGAAGGCGCAGATAGCCCCGGGCCAGCCCGGCGCCGCCGATCCGCAGCTCGCCGGGCACGCCCACCGGCGCCGGCTGCCCGCTGGCCAGGCAGACGTGGGTGCGGACGCCGTCGATCGGCCGGCCGAGGGCGGGCCCGCGCCAGGGCAGACCGTCGCTGCCTTCGGCCGGCACCCTGCCGGTGACGGCGACCACCGTCCCCTCGCTGGGACCGTAGGCGTTGACCAGCTCGAACGGCAGCGAAGCAGGCGGGTATCGCAGCAGCCGGTCGCCGCCGGTCAGCAGCCGCCGCGGGACCGGCAGCCGCGCCCCCTCACCGTCCCAGCGCAGGTCGAGGGCCGCCTCGGCGAGCGGAACCGGCAGCCAGGTCATCGTGATCCCCTGCGCCAGCATCCAGTCGCGCAGCTGCTCCGGCGCGATGCGGACGGCCTCCGGCAGGACGTGGAGACTCGCCCCCGCTGCCAGGTAGGGCCAGGTCTCCCAGACCGATGCGTCGAAACCCACACCGGCGATCAGGGCGGCCCGGTCGGTGGCGGTGACCGCGAAGCGGCGGCGGTGCCAGGCGACCAGGTTGCACAGCGACCCGTGGCTCAGCTCCACCCCCTTGGGCCGCCCCGTGGACCCCGAGGTGTAGATGACGTAGGCAAGGTTGCCGGGCGCGAGCGGGGGTGGCTGGGATGGCGCCGCCGGTGCCGGCGGCCCCCCTGCCGCGGCGGCCCCGGCGGCTGCATTGCCGGCGCTGTCCCGGCCGGCAGGCGATTCGCCGGGATCCAGGCAGCGGATTCCCAGGCCGGCTGCCAGGTCGGCCAGCTCGCCGCGCCGGGCGATCAGGACCGGAACCTGCGAGTCCGCGAGCTGGAAGCGCAGCCTCTCCGCGGGCAGGAACGGATCGAGGGCGACGTAGGCGCCCCCGGTCTCGAGCACCGCGAGCACCGTTGCCACCAGCTCCGGCGAGCGCTCGAGACCGACACCGACCCGCATCTCCGGCCGGACTCCGAGGTCCCGTAGCGTGGCGGCGAGACGGCGCGCCCGCCGGTCCAGCTCCCCGTAGGTCACCCACCGCGGCCGGTCGGCCACCGCCACCGCGTCCGGCGTCCGCCCCGCCTGCGCCACGACCAGCTCGTGCACCCATGG
>DATKFK010000336.1:0-15949 GCA_035544375.1 Thermoanaerobaculia bacterium | reverse complement strand
CAGGTACGATCCGGCCGTCGCCGCCAGGAACAGCCGCTGGCGGGCGAAGGCCGGCGGTCCGGCGCGCAGCGACCAGCGGGTGACGACCAGGAGCAGCGGCGCCCCGATCGCCAGGATGAGAGCGCGCTTCAGCGGCGCCGGGCCGTGCTGGCTCACCTGCAGGTTGTGCCACACCGCCCCGGCGAGCAGCGCGTCGAGCGCGCCGTGGCGCTGGAAATAGAGCGCCACGGCGGCCGGGACCGCCAGCAGTCCGGCCAGGCCGGCGGCGGCGCCGGCGAGCGCCCGGGCGATGGCGCGGGTCCCCTGGCGTGCGGGCGCCGCTCCCGGCGCCGGCGCCGCCGCCTCGCCTGGACCGCCGCCGCCGGCAAGCGGCCACAGCGCTGCCGCCAGTGCCGAGCCCAGCATGCACACCAGCAGCAGGCTGCTCTTGAGCGAAACCGCGGCCGCCGCGCCCACCAGCAGACCGGTGGTAAACAGGCGGGCTGGGCCGAGGCCGCCGCCTAGGCGGCCGCTCCGGCCGGCGCCGCCCAGGCGGCCCGTGCGGCCGGCGCCGCCCAGGCGGCCCGTGCGGCCGGCGCCGTCAAGGCGGCCGGTCTGAATGGCGCTGGTTTGGCCGGCGCCCCCGAGGTGGCCCGCGTGGCCGGCGCCGCCCAGGCGGCCGGCGTGGACGGCGCTGGTCTGGCCGGCGCCGCCAAGGCGGCCGCTCCGGCCCGCGCCGCCGGTCGCCACCGCGTAGGCTGCCAGCCAGAGCAATGTCCATGGCACGTCGGTGCGAAACTCGAGCGTCTTGACGAAGAACGGCGGCAGCAGCGCGGTCAGCACCGTTCCCCACAGCGCCGCCCGCGGCGAGAGCAGGCGCCGGCCGATGACGTAGGTGACGGCGAGGGCCGCCAGGTACAGGGGCAGCATGGTGAGGCGCAGCCAGAACAGCGAGCGCACGCTCTCCCCGAAGGCTGCCAGCAGCGGCGCCCAGAGCATGTGGAACAGCGGCGTGTGGTTGTCGAAGAAGTCGCGATACTGGATCAGCCCGCGGGTCCACCCCCAGACCACGTGGGCATGCTGCGGCTCGTCCGAGTTGAAGCGGTACTCCCAGACCCCGACCAGCCGCAAAGCCACCGCCACGGCCAGCAGCGCGAAGGCCCAGCCGCGCTCGCGCGGCGTGATGAAAGTGTCGCTTTCAGGCGGCGTCGCCGGAAGGTCGCCTTTGTGCCGCGTGGCCGGCTCGCTTTCGTGCGGCGTGACAGCCGGGTGGCCTTCGCTCGGCGTGGCGGCCAGGTCGCCTGCGCGCGGCGTCGCCGGAAGGTCGCGCTCGCGCGGCGGCGGGGGATTGAGGGGGGTGGTGGACACGGCGTTCCGCGGACTGTGTAACTCATACCATAAGCCCGTGACCGGACCGTCAAGCCGGCTGTGCTACCCTTTGCCCGACCCTGCCGCGGACGTCGGGAATCGCTGCGGACCGGGATAGCGCCTGGATAGCGAGTGAAGGAAGATTACATACGCTGGAGCACCCCCTACCTGGGAGGACGGGTGTTTGAAATGCTCGTGTTCGGGCATGCCGGGGTCCCGGTGATCCTGTTCCCGACCTCCCAGGGGCGGTACTACGAGTACAAAGACTTCCACCTGATCGCGGCTGCCGGGCCGCTGGTCGATGCCGGCCGCGTGAAGCTCTATTGTCCTGATGCCATCGACGGTGACAGCTGGTACAACGACGGTATTCATCCCGCCGACCGTGTCAAGACGCACATGGCTTACGAAAACGTCATCGTGCACCAGGTCTTCGAGCACGCGCGAGCCGACACCGGGCATGCGCGGGTGGCGGTCGGCGGTTGCAGCTTCGGCGGCTATCACGCGATGAACGTGGCCCTGCGCCATCCCGACCAGGTGTCGCACCTCATCAGCATGAGCGGGGCTTTCGACATCCGTCAGTTCATGCACGGCTATTTCGACGACAACGTCTACTTCAACAATCCGGTGGACTACCTGCCCGGCCTGAACGATCCCTGGCACCTCCACCACCTCCGGCGGATGGCGATCGTGCTCGGCGCCGGCGAATGGGATGTCTGCCTGGATGCAAACTCGTGGTTTTCGCGCCTGCTCGACGCCAAGGGCATACCGCACTGGCTGGACGTGTGGCGTTGGGCCAAGCACGATTGGCCGCTGTGGCGCGACATGTTTCCGCGTTATCTTGACAAACTCTGAGGAGAGGGACCTTTCATGACGCCAACCAAGAAGGTGGGAATCCTATTCGGCCAGGAGGACAGCTTCCCCTGGGCTTTCATCGACCGCGTCAACGCGAAGAGCGCCGCGGCCGGCGGCACCGTCGAGATCGTCGCCGAGCCGGTGCGCATCGACAAGGTCATCCAGGGCGACGACACCGGTTACGCCGTGATCGTCGACCGCATCTCGCAGGACATCCCCTTCTACCGGGGTTATCTGAAGAATGCGGCGCTCAACGGCACGGCGGTGGTCAACAATCCATTCTGGTGGAGCGCCGACGAAAAGTTCTTCAACAACTGCCTGGCCACCAAGGTCGGGGTGGCCGTGCCCAAGACGGTGCTGCTGCCGTCGAAGCAGCACCCGCCCGACACCAACGAGCGCTCGATGCGCAACCTCGCCTATCCCCTGGACTGGGAAGCGATCTTCGCCTATGTCGGCTTTCCGGCCTTCTTCAAGCCGTTTGCCGGCGGCGGCTGGAAGAACGTCTACAAGCTCCACGACGCCGACGAGTTCTTCCGCGCCTACGACGACACCGGCCAGCTGGTCATGATGCTGCAGGAGGAGATCGCCTTCAAGGAGTACTTCCGCTGCTATTGCATCGACGTCCGCGACGTCCGCATCATGCAGTACGACCCCAAGTCGCCGTTCCACGAGCGCTACGTGCGCAACGGCCCGCCGGTCGCCCCCGACCTGCTCGACAAGGTGCGCGACGGCGTGCTGCGCCTGAACCAGGCGCTGGGCTACGACTTCAACACCGTCGAATTCGCCGTCCGCGACGGCGTCCCCTATGCCATCGACTTCTGCAACCCGGCGCCGGACGCCGACAAGTTCTCGATCGGCGACGACAACTTCGAATGGGTGGTGGAAGCGGCTGCCAGCATGGCGGTGCGCAAGGCGCTGGCGCACCAGCCCGGCAGGGACAACCTGACCTGGGGCCAGTACGTGATCGCCGCCGCCGGTGCCACCGCTTGGGCCACTGCCGCCGCCGGTGCCGGTGCCGCCCCTGGCGCCGCTGGCTTCGGTGACGCCGCGCCAGCCTCCGCTCCGCCGCCGCCGCCGGCCCCGGCGCCGCCGTCCACGGACGTGGAAGCCGCGGCGGCGGCCGAGCACCCGGCGGCGCCGACCACGCCGCTCGCCGAGCGCTGGGTCGACGACCGGAAGGTGTGAGGGAGCAGCGAGGAGCTGGCCGGTAGCGCGGCCGCGGAGGTGAGAGGCCATGCCCGACGAGTTGCAGCAGTTCACCCTCGGCATCGAGGAGGAGTTCCAGCTCATCGATCCCGAGACGCGGGACCTGCGCTCCCACATCCAGCACCTGCTGGCCGACCGCGAAACCGGGCCCGCGCTGCGCGATCAGCTCAAGCCCGAGCTGCACCAGTCGGTGATCGAGGTCGGCACCAAGATCTGTGCCGACATCGGCGAGGCCCGCCGCGAAGTGATGGCGCTGCGCCGCGATCTCGCCTCGCTGGCGCGGCGCAACGGTTTGACCATCGCTGCCTCCGGCACCCATCCCTTCGCCCATTGGAAGGACCAGGCGATCACCCAGCATCCACGCTACGAGGAGATCGTCGAGGACATGCAGCAGCTGGCGCGCGCCAACCTCATCTTCGGCCTGCACGTCCATGTCGGCGTCGCCGACCGCGAGGTCGCGGTCCACATCATGAACACCGCCCGCTACTTCCTGCCGCACATCTTCGCGCTGTCCACCAACTCGCCTTTCTGGCAGGCCCGCAACACCGGCCTCAAGTCCTACCGCAGCAAGATCTTCGACCGGTTCCCGCGCACCGGTATCCCGGACTATTTCGCCAGCCTCTCGGAGTACGAGAACTACATCAAGCTGCTGATCAAGACGGGGTGCGTCGACAACGCCAAGAAGATCTGGTGGGACCTGCGCATGCACCCGTTCTTCGACACTCTCGAGTACCGGATCTGCGACGTGCCGATGCGCGTCGAGGAGACCATCGCCCTCGCGGCCCTGATCCAGGCGGTGACGGTCAAGGTGTACAAGCTGATCCGCAACAACCTGGGGTTCCGCCTCTATCGCCGGCTGCTGCTCAACGAGAACAAGTGGCGGGCGGCGCGCTACGGCATCGCCGGCAAGCTGATCGATTTCGGCAAGCAGGCAGAGGTGCCCTGTGTCGACCTGATCCACGAGCTGCTCGAGTTCGTCGACGACGTGGTCGACGAGCTGGGCAGCCGCCGGGAGATCGACCACATCCAGGAGATCCTGCGCCGCGGCACCGGCGCCGACCGGCAGCTGCTGGTCTGGGAGCAGTCCGGCCGCGACTACCAGGCGGTAGTCGACTACATCGTCGCCGAGACCCACGCCGGTCTCTGAGGGGGATCCGCACCGTATGATTCCGGAAATTCGGCAGGCGTTCAACGCCGCCTTCACGGCGGAGCGCTATCACGCGCTGGTGTCGGGGCTGGACGCCGAGGCCGGCCTGCACATCCCGTTCCGGATCTGCGAGACGCCGGTGTTCTTGCCGGCGGCGCTCACCGCCGAGCTCGAGCGCGCCGCCCAGCAGGTGCTGGCGGCGGTGAGCTCGCCGGAATACCTGCAGGCCGCGGCGCGCGCCGTGCCGCCGGAATACCAGGTGCCGGGCGAGGACGCCCACCCCGCCTTCGTGCAGGTGGACCTGGCGCTCGCCGTCGTCGACGGCCAGGTGGTGCCGCGGCTCATCGAGCTGCAGGGATTTCCGTCGCTCTACGCTTTCCAGTGGCTGCTCGCCCGTGCCTATCGCCGCCACTTCGACCTGCCCGCCGGGATGACCTCGTACTTCGCCGGTCTCGACGACGATTCCTATCGCGAGTGCCTGCGCCGGGTGATCGTCGGCGACGCCGATCCGCAGACCGTGGTGCTGCTCGAGATCGAGCCCGAACAGCAGAAGACGCGGGTCGACTTCGTGATGACCGAGAAGCTGCTCGGCGTGCCGACGGTCGGCCTTGCCGACGTCACGGTGCGGGGCCGCCAGGCCTTCTACCGCCGTCCGGCGCGGGACGGCGGCGGCGAGGTCCCCATCCGGCGGATCTACAACCGGGTGATCTTCGACGAGCTGGCCCGCCGCGGTCTCGAGCTGCCGCCGCTGTTCCGCGCCGGCCTGGACGTCGAGTGGGTCGGACATCCCAACTGGTTCTGGCGGCTCAGCAAGTTCTCGCTGCCGTTCATCCCCGGTCCCTACGCGCCAGCCTGCCACTTCCTGTCCGAGCTGCGCGAGCTGCCCGCGGATCTCGACAACTACGTGCTCAAGCCGCTGTTCTCGTTCGCCGGCCACGGCGTCGAGGTCGGCGTCACCGCCGAGCAGCTGCGGGCGATCTCGCGGCCGGAGGACTACATCCTGCAGCGCCGCATCGAGTACGCGCCGGCCGTCGCCACGCCCGACGATCCGGCCAAGGTCGAGGTGCGGATGATGTACGTCTGGGACGAGCGGCCGCTGCTGATCAACAACCTGGTGCGGATGACGAAGGGCAAGATGGTGGGCGTCGACTTCAACAAGGACCGCACCTGGGTCGGTTCCAGCGTGGCGCTGCACGCGCCCGACTGACGATCGGGCGCAGGCACTCCCGAGCTTGCCCGCGGCTGCCTAACGCGCCGGGGTCCGATAGAAGAATCGCAGCGCCTGCGGCAGCCGCCGGCGCCAGCTCGCCTCGGAGTGGGCGCCTCGCGGGTCGGCGCGGAACATCAGGTGGTCGCGGTCGTAGCCGCGGTTGGCCAGATGGGCGGCCATCGCCGCGACCTGCGGCAGCAGCGTGCCCTTCCCCTCGCGCACTCCGCAATCGAGATAGATGCGCGACAGCTCCGGCGCCGGCTGTGCCGTCACCCAGCGCAGGATCTCGCCGTCCTTGATCCAGAAGGAAGGCGACATCGCCAGCGCGCCGCCAAAGCACCGAAGTTTGCGGAAATGGGCGTACAGGGCGGCAAGCCCCCCCATCGAGGAGCCGCCGATCACCGCGCCGAAGGGGCCGCCGATCAGCGGCAGCTGGGCGGCGAGGCGCGGCATCAGGCTGTCCGCGATCCAATCGAGCAGGCCGTCGAGACCGGCCGCGCCGCCGCCCCCATCCCCTGCGGACATTTCGAACGGCGACAGCTCGTCGATGCGCTTCGAGCCGCCATGGTCGATGGCGACCACCACCGGCGCCGGCCGCTTGCCGCGCGCCAGCTTCTCGACGGCCAGGTGCAGATGCCAGCCGCCGGCATACGACGGGTAGTCCTCGAAGACGTTCTGGCCGTCGAACATGCAGAGGACGAAGCGCGGACCGTCCGGCGTGAAGGTCGAGGGCAGGTAGATCCGCACCAGCCGCGGCGTATGTCCGGGAACGGCGAGCGGCCCCAGGAGGTGGACCCGCCCCGGCTGCCAGTCGGCGGCCAGCGGCGCGTCGTCCGGCAACGCCGCGGGCATCGCCGCCGTGCGGCCGGGCAACCCCTCGGGCGGCGGGGGAGGCAGCGGGCCGGTCCCGATCCCGGCCGCGGCGCTCTCCGACGGCGCGGCCGCCCCCACGAGGCCGGCGAGCCGGGTCAGCAGCTCCTCCACCTCCCCCGGGTCGCGCAGCCGGTAGGCGGCGGCGGTGGGCCGCGGCTCCTCGGCAACCAGGATGCCGATGCCGCCGCGATCGGCCGCGGCGGCGAAGGCATCCTCGTCGGTGACGTCGTCGCCGAGGAAGATCGGCAACGCGTCCGGCCCGTCGAGCCCCAGCCGGTCGAGCAGCCAGAGCAGCGCCCTTCCCTTGTGCCAATCGACGTCGGGCCGCAGCTCCCAGACCTTCTTGCCGCCGGTCTTGCGCAGGCGCGGACCTCCTTCGCCCGGGCCGCCGGCGCCGCCAAGGTCGCCCGCGGCGCGATCGACCGCCGCCTCGATCCGCGGCAGATCGCGGTCGGCCACCAGCCGGTAGTGCACGGCGACCGCGAAGCGCTTGTCCTCGATCAGGACGCCGTCGATGCCGGCCAGATCGCGGCGCAGGCGCTCGGCGGCGCGCTGCATGGCGGCAGGCACCCCGTCGCCGAACTCCACGCGCAGCGGCGGCTCGCCGGGGGCCGGCGGCGGTCCGGCGACGTCGAAGCCATGGCTGCCGGCGTAATGGAGCTGCGGCAGCCCGACCAGCGCCGCGGCATCCTCCCGCAGGCGGCCCGAAAGGATCGCCACCGGCATCCGCGCGGCCAGACGCCGCAGCACCGCCCGCACCGCCGGGGCCAGCAGCGCCAGCTCGGGCCGCTGGACGATCGGCGACAGCGTCCCGTCGTAGTCAAGGAAGAGCGCCGGGCGCCGGCCGGCCAGGCGGCCGGCGATCTCGGGCCAGTGCTCGAGAGCCGAAGGCTGGATCATCGGCGAGTCAGCGGGGCAGCGGGGCAGCCGGGCTAGATTTCCGCCCAGCTCTTGTCGGCGCCGGCGGCGGGCGGCAGGACTTCCTTGGGGGTGCGGAAGTCGTCCGGCACGCTCCCCAGGGCGGCTTTGAGATAGCAATCCACCCACCAGAAGATGTCCTGCTTGCGCACCACTTCCTGCATGGCCTGCATGCGGTGCAGGCGCTCGGCGGGCGACATCTCGAAGGCAATCTTGAGGGCGTCGGCCATGCCTTCGATGTCGTGCGGATTGACCAGCAGCGCGCCGTTCTTGAGCTGAGCGGCGGCGCCGGCGAACTCGGAGAGCACCAGCGCTCCCAGGCCGTCCACCTGGCAGGCGACGAACTCCTTGGCGACCAGGTTCATGCCGTCCTTGAGCGAGGAGACGAAACCGGCGCGGGCCATGCGGTAGAGCGCCACGAGGTCGCGCCGGCTCAGGCTGCGGTAGTGGTAATGCACCGGCACCCACCCCGGGGTCGAGAACTCGCCGTTGATCTCGCCGACGAGCTGCTCGATCTCTCCCTTGAGTGCCTGGTACTCGGCCACCGCCTCGCGGCTGGGCACCACGATCTGCATCAGCAGCGCCCGCTCGCGCAGCTCCGGGAAGCGCTGCAAGGCGTTGCGGAACGCCTGCAGCCTTTCGGGCAGTCCCTTGGTGTAGTCCAGCCGATCGACGCCGACCACCAGCTCGTAAGGTCCGATGCGCCGCCGCAGCTCGGCGACCCGCAGCTCGACCTCCTCGGAGGCGGCGGTCTCGACGAAGGCCGCGTAGTCGATGCCGATCGGGAAGGTGCCGACCCGCACCGCCCGGTTGTGGGTGCGGACCTCGACCAGGCTGGCGTCCTCGACCCGCTGCGGTCCGCCGAACTTGACCTTGCGGATCTCCGGCTTGTCGAGCAGGTGCTCGACGCAGGAAAGGAAGTTGCGGCGGTCGCGCTGGGTCTGGAACCCCAGCAGGTCGTACGACAGGAACGCATTGAGGATCTGCCCCCGCCACGGCAGCTTCATGAAGATGTCGAGCGGCGGGAACGGGATGTGGAGGAAGAAGCCGATGCGCGCCGCGGACCGTTCGCGCACGAACTCGGCGACGTGGATCAGCTGGTAGTCCTGGACCCAGACGAAATCGTCACTGCGGCTGTTCTCCACCACCGCGTCGGCGAACTTGCGGTTCACCGCCAGGTAGGTGTACCAGTACGCCGGCTGGAAGTCGCAGCGGCCGGTCAGGTCGTGGAACAGCGGCCACAGGATGGCGTTGGAGAATCCCTCGTAGAACCCCTTGACCTCCTCCTGGTTGAGCAGCACCGGCAGCAGGTCGTACCCGCGCTCGCGGAACCCTTCCGCGATCACCGCTTCCCAGTCTCCGCCCCGCTCGAGGGGGAGCCCGGGCCAGCCGATCCACACGCCGCCGCGGTGGGACAGCACGGGTGCGAGGGCGCTCACCAGGCCGCCGGACCCGGGTTTGAGGGTCCAGCCGGAATCTTTCTTCTCGAGAACGGTTGGCAACCGGTTGGAAACGACGAGCAGGCGTGTGGTCGAGGGACTCAAAGTGCTTGGATTCTATGGCAAAGACCCTGCCATCGCCATAGAAAACGCTGCGACGTTGTCGTAGCATCTTGCCCGTGAGCATCGCCAAGCACCTCCAGGACGGCGAGCAGATCCTCTATCGCGCCCACCCCAGCCGCGTGCCGCTGGTGCCGCCGCTCACCCTGGCGGCGGTTGCCGCCCTCGCCGGCCTGGTCGGCTGGAACCAGTCCGGAGGCCAGCACTGGGTGCTGGTGCTGGCCGGCCTGGTGGTGGCGGTGGCCCTGATCTGGGCGCTCGCCCGCTACGTCGAGCTCGCCGCCAACCAGTACATCCTCACCGACCGGCGCCTGCTGCGCCTGCACGGCATCGTCAGCCAGAGCTCGATGGACTCCTATCTCGACAAGATCAACAACGTCGAGCACCACCAGAGCTTCTGGGCCCGCATCTTCGGCTACGGCGACGTCGAGGTCGATACCGCCGCCGAGAGCGGCGCCGAGGTCTTCCCCCGCATCAGCCAGCCCCTCGCCTACAAGCGCGCCATCGACGCGGCCATCACCGCCTATCGCACCGCCGGCCGTCCCATGATGACCGCCGGGGGCGCCGCGCCGGCGGCCACTCCCGCGGGCGCCGGCGCCGCCGAGCGCCTGCGGCAGCTCAAGCGCCTCGCCGACGACGGCCTGATCTCGCCCGCCGAGTTCGAAGCCAAGCGCAAGCAGCTGCTCGACCAGATCTGACGCGCTCCCCGGCCTTGCCGGGGCCAGCCGGCCTCTTTGCCGAGGACTTGCGCGGTTTCCTTACCGGGCCTACGATTCCGTAAGGAGGTCGAGATGGCGAAGTCGACGATCACGGTCAAGCACCAGACGACGGTTCCCAAGGAAGTCCGCCACAAGCTGGGAGTGGGGCCTAGCGACGTCCTGCAGTGGGAGGTGGTCGGAGACCATGTCCGGGTCACCGTTGCCACCCCAGCCTTTCTTGCGCTCCAAGGCGCCTTCAAGGTCGGCCCCGGAGACCCCGTGGAGGATGTGCGCAAGGCGCGCGAGCTCATCGGGATCAAAGGCAGATGAAGCAGATCCTCGTCGATGCCAACGTGCTGGTCTCATTCCTTACCGACCGCGACGAGAGCCAACAACAAAAAGCCTCGGCGCTCTTGCGCGGTGCGACCCATCGAGAACACACCCTGGCGCTTCATTCGATCACGATTGTCGAGACGGTCCATGTCCTGGTCCAACTCTACAAGGTGGATCCTGTCGCCGTGTCCAGCGCCGTGAGCAAGCTGCTGGCAGCTCCGGGAGTGGTGACCGTGGCCTCGGTCCCATGGCGCCTCGTGCTCGAGATCTGGCCTCGGGTCATCCCATCCTTTGGCGATGCAATCGTCGCTGCCGTGGCTGGCGAAGGGCGTCATGATGCGGTAGCCACCTTCGACCTGGGCCTCAGGAAGAAGCTTTCCGACCAGGGCTGCGTCTCCTATTGGTCAGACTGACAGCCGGTCCGCGGCGGGCGGCTTTCCGAGCGGCGGCGAGCTTGCCGGCTCAGCGCCGCGGCGCCCTCATGTCCAGGCCGTTCTGGCGCAGCACCACGGCCACGACCCTTCCGGCCGCGTCGCGCTCGAAGGTCAGGGCCGCCCTGACCACGTCGTACTCGAAGCTGTCCTTCGCGACCGCGTAAACCGGCACCGCCGGCTGGCCGGTGAGCTTCGCGAGCAGCGTCTCGCCGCTCACGGAGATGGTGAACGTGGAGCCTGGCTGGAAAGCGCCGAAGTCGTATTCCCCGGCGTAGTCGGCGAGCGCCGCGGCGCTGGGGAACTCGACGTGCGGCAGCGGCACGGCTTCGCGCACGGCCGTGAAGTCGCGGCCGTTCTGGTGAACCGTGAGGCGGTCGACCTTGCCCGCGGCGTCGCGATGGAAGCTCAGCTGCGCGTCGACCGCCCGGTAGAAGAACTCGTCGCCGGCGCTCGGGAAGACGGGGAAGAACGGCTGGGCGGTGAGCCGCGCCACCAGGCCGTCGCCGCGGCGCAGGATCGTGAGGCGCGCTTGCTTGTCGATGGCATAGACGCCGGCGCAGGCGTCCAGTGCGGCCGCCGGCAGCACAATCTCCCGGCGCTGGACGGGCTCGTCGCCGGCCGCCTGCCACCGCGCGAGCCAGGCGCGCGGCGAGGCGGCGCCGTTGCTCGCCAGCACGACGATGGCGCGGCTGCTCGCCGGCCAGACCAGGATGAGGCTCTGGAAGCCGCCGGTGCCGCCCTCGTGTCCGTAGCGCTCGCCCTCGGCGTTGCCGTGCGGCCCCTGGCCGGGCGGCAGGCGCTCGAGCCCCAGGCCGACCTTGCCGCCGATCGCCGGCATGTCGGCGCGGTCCGCGGCGAGGATCGGCCAGGCCTTGCCCAGCGGCCCATGCTCGCCGGCGAGCAGGGCGTCCGCGAGCTTGCTCATGTCGGCTGCGGTCGAGCGCAGCGCGCCGGCGCCTGCCATCGCCTGGAAAGTCCACTCGTGCGCCGGCTTGCCGCCGACCCAGGGCGCCGCGAAGCGCGCCTGCTGCTCCGGCGAAAGGTCCTGCGCGGTATCGGCCATGCCCAGCGGCAGGGCGATCTTCTCGCGGACCAGCGCCGCCCAGGACTTGCCGTAGGCGGTCTCGAGCACCACTCCCAGCACCCCGAAGCCGAGGTTCGAGTACGACGGCGCGCAAGGAGGCTTGCCGTCGAGCTGGGCGCGCGCCAGGTACTCGAACAGCGCCTTGCGGTCGTAGCCGGCGTAGGGGTCCGCGAGGTCCGCGTGCGGCATGTTGTCGGGCAGGCGCGGCAGGCAGGAAGCGTGGGCCGCGAGCTGCACCAGCGTCACCGCCCCGGTTGCGGGTCGATCGAACTTGACCGGCAGCCGCTGCGCCAGGGTGTCGTCGAGCCCGAGCCTGCCTTCGACCACGGCGTCGGCGAGCAGGATGCCGGTGAAGACCTTCGAGATCGATCCGATCTCGAAGAGCACCCTCTCGGCAGGGACCGCGGCATGCCCGGCCGCGAACGGCTGGCCGGCGATGGCGAAGTCCCACCGTCCGCCGCGCTTCTCCGCGGTGACGACCGCCCCATGGCCGAGCGCCGCGGCCTCGGCGGCGGCTGCGGCGGCGAACGGCGGCAGTTCCGCGCCGGCAGGCGCGGGGCGCGCGAGCAGCGGCCGCGGCGGGAGCGGCAGGAGCAGAAGGAGAAGCAGGAGCGGCAGCGGCAGGAGCGGCAGCGGCAGGAGCGGCAGCCTGGCCAGCAGGGGGAGCGCGCGGCGGCGTGGTCGGGCGGCGGGTCGGCGCATCGATCGACTGACCATTCCTGGAGCGGTGCGTGGTTCCGAGGTTTCCAGTGTACATCGCCGGCGGGGCGGAGCGGGTTAGAATGGCGGCAATGAGCCGTAACGCCGCCGTCGCCGCCACGCTGGGCGGGCTCGTCGAGGAGCTTCGGCAGGACCCGCGGCTGGGCTCCCAGATCGTTCACGCCGCTTTCCTGCCGCCGCAGCCGGAGCGATTCGGCGACCTCGACCCGCCCCTGCCGGCGGCGCTGGCCGGAGCGCTCGCGCGCGGCGGCGTCGACCGCCTGTGGAGCCACCAGGCGGAGGGTATCGCGGCGGTCCGGCGGCGCCGGGACGTGCTCATCACGACGCCCACCGCCTCGGGGAAGTCGCTGGTGTTCCAGCTGCCGCCGCTGGCCGAAGCGGCCGCCGGCGGCGCGGGCAGGGGGCTGTTCCTGTTCCCGCTCAAGGCGCTCGGCCAGGACCAGCGCGGCAAGCTGCGGCGGCTGGCCGCGGACGCGGGATTCGACGAGGACCAGGCGGGGTGCGAGATCTACGACGGCGACACGCCGCCGGCCAGGCGCGCGGCGATCCGCAAGCGGCTGCCGCGGGTGCTGATCTCCAATCCCGACATGCTGCACGTGGGGATCCTGGGCCACTGGACGAGCTGGGGGCCGCTGCTCGCCGACCTGTCGTGGATCGTGCTCGACGAGCTGCACACCTACCGCGGCATCTTCGGCAGCCACTTCCATCACGTGCTGCAGCGGCTGCTGCGGCTGTGCCGGTCGGTCGGCGGCGATCCGGTGCTCATCGCCTCCTCGGCGACCGCCGCCAACGCCGGGCAGTTCGCCGCCGACCTGACCGGGCGCGACTTCCACTGGATCGCCGAGTCGGGAGCGCCCCGCGAAGGCCGGCACCTGCTGCTGGTGCGGCCGGACGGGTCTCCCTACACGGCGGCCCTGCGGCTGTTCGTCCGCTGCCTCGACGCCGGGCTCAAGACCATCGTCTTCACCAAGGCGCGGCGCATCACCGAGCTGCTGTACTCCTGGCTGCGCCGGCAGGAGCCCGGGCTGGCGTCGCGGGTGGCCTCCTACCGCGCCGGCTTCCTGCCGGAGGAGCGCCGCGATGTCGAGCGCGCGCTGTTCGCCGGCACCCTCGACGGGGTGATCTCGACCTCGGCGCTCGAGATGGGGATCGACGTCGGCGGCCTGGACGCCTGCATCCTGGTCGGCTACCCGGGCAGCATGATGGCCACCTGGCAGCGCTCCGGCCGGGTCGGGCGGGACGGACGCGAGTCGATCACCGTGATGGTGGCGATGCCGGACGCGCTCGACCAGTACTTCCTCGACCACCCGGAGCAGTTCCTCGAGCGGCCCTGCGAGCGCCTGGTGGTCGATCCGGGCAACCAGCAGGTCGCCCGCGGGCACTTGGTATGCGCCGCCGCCGAGATGCCGCTCGCGCCGCGGCAGGACCGCTCCTACATCGAGCGCCACCAGGCCAGCCTCGACGGGCTGCTGCGCCAGGGGCACCTCATGGTCGCGGCGCCCGCTTGGCGCGGTGCCGGCGGCGGGCCGCCTGAGGCCGGGTCCGCTGCCGCCGGCAGCGCGGCGACGGACGCGGGGTCGGCAGGGGCCGGCGCTCCGGCCGCGGCGGCGGCGGCGGGGGAGTCGGCGGCGCCCGGGGCGGCGGTGGCGCCGGGGGAGTCGGCGGCGCTGGGGGAGGCGGCGGAGCAGGCCGGCGAGATCTTCTGCCTGCGGCGCTCGCCGCAGCGGCTGATCAACCTGCGCGGCACCGGCAACACCTTCGCCATCCTCGCCGGCGCCAACGGCGATGGCGGCGGGGGCCGCCTGATCGGCACCGTCGACGCCGTCCGCGCCCTGCACGAGTGCCACCCGGGGGCGGTCTACCTGCACGCCGGGCGGCAGTACCTGGTCGAAGCGCTGGAGCGCGAGGAGCGGCGGGTGCGCGCCGTCGCCGCCGACCTCGACTACTACACCACGCCGCTGACCGAGAAGCAGACCGAGATCCTCGAAGTGCTGCGGCCGGCGGCGGACACAGCGGCGGTCGCGCCGGCTGCGGCCGGGGCGGTCGCGGCGGTGGAAGCCGGGGCGGCCGCGGCGGTGGCGGCCGGGGCGCCGGCCGGGCCGCTCCGCGCCTGGCTGGGGCGCCTCAAGGTCACCGAGTGGGTGGTGGGATTCGAGCGCAAGCGCGTACATGGCCAGGAAACCATCGATCAGACCCCGCTGGACCTGCCGCCCGTCGAGTTCGAGACCGTCGGCCTGTGGTGGCAGGTGCCGCGCCATTTCGAGGAGACCCTGCGCCGCGCCGGCGAGCACTTCCTCGGCGCGCTGCATGCCAGCGAGCACGCCGCCATCTCGCTGTTTCCCCTGCTGGCGCTGTGCGACCGCGGCGACATTGGCGGCATCTCCTATCCCTTCCATCCGCAGGTGGGGTGCGGCGCGGTGTTCATCTACGACGGCCACCCCGGCGGCGTGGGCATCGCGGCGCGCGGCCACGAGGACCTGGCCGGCCTGCTCGAACGGGTGCTGCAGCTGATCGCCGGCTGTCCCTGCGAGAGCGGCTGCCCATCCTGCATCCAGTCGCCGAAGTGCGGCAACGGCAATCGGCCGCTCGACAAGGCGGGAGCGATGCGCGTGCTGCGCCTGCTGCTGGGGAGCGAGCAGGCGGCGGTGCCGGCGATCGCACCGGTGCCCCTGCTGCCGCAAGCGCACGCCCCGGCGGTCGAAACCGCCGCGTACGCTGCTGCGGCCACGGCGCTGGTGGAGATCCCTGCCGCCTCGCGTCTTCCTGCCGCGGTGGCCGACTTCCCCGCGGGGCTTCCCGCCCCCGATTCCTGGTCCCGGGCACGGCTGCCGCCCATCCCGGGCGCCGGGCTGGATGCGGAGGCTCCGGCGAGGGTGCCCGCGTCGCCATGGCTCTCTTCCGAGCAAGCGCGGCGCCATCGCGAGCTTCCCCGGACCGTGCTCTTCGACGTCGAGACGCTGCGCTCGGCCGCGGACGTGGGGGGTTTCGGGAACTGCCATCGCATGGGCGTGGCGATCGCGGTCGCCTGCTTCCTCGAGGAGGGGCGGTTTGCCGCCTTCGGCGAGCGCCAGGTCCCCGAGCTGGCCGCGGCGCTGCGGCAGGCGACGCTGGTGGTGGGCTTCAACGTCAAGCGTTTCGACTTCGGGGTCCTGGCCGGCTACACCGGCGAGGACTACTGCCGCACCCTGCCGACCCTGGACCTGCTGGAGGATGTCCACCGGCGCCTCGGCTTCCGCGTCGGCATGGGGCGTCTGGCTCTCGACACCCTGGGCCTCGGCAAGTCCGCCGACGGCCTGCAGTCCCTCGAGTGGGTCAAGCAGGGGCGCCTGGACCTGGTCGAGGACTACTTCCGCCACGACGTCGAGATCCTCCGCGACCTCTACCTTCACGGCCGCCGCGAGGGGTGCCTCTTCTACCGCGACCAGCGGCGCGACGTCCGGCTGCGCCTGGCCGTCGAGTGGTGAGAGAGCGCCGGCGCATGCCGGGCGCGTGGCGTACGATGGCCCCCGGAAGGGGGTGGCCATGCGGGTGGTGATCGCCGGCGGTTCGGGGCTCATCGGCAGGGCGG
>DATKFK010000335.1:0-5174 GCA_035544375.1 Thermoanaerobaculia bacterium | reverse complement strand
CGGCGCTGACTCCCGGGGGCGCCGTCACCCTGGAAGGCTGGGTCCATCTGGCGACGCCGTTTGCGGCCGGCGGCTGCCGCAGCCTGATCGGCAAGGACGCGAGCCAGGCATACTGGCTGGGCGTCTGCGGCTCGACGGTGCGGGCCTCCTTCCGCGGCGCCGGCTCCCAGCACGATGCTGGCACCGTGCCGGCGGGACGGTGGACGCACGTCGCGGTCACCTATGACGGTACCGCTCAAGACCACTACATCGACGGCGAGCTCGTGCAGTCGTTCCCGGTGAACGGGCCGCCGGGCGCCAGCTCGGCGCCGCTCGAGATCGGCGGCGACGTTTCGTGGCCCCAAAGTCCCGCCGGCGGGCTCGCCGAGTTCCGGCTCTGGAACGTCGCCCTCACCGTCGATCAGATCCGCGCCACGATCAACGTGGCGCTGAGCAGCGCGCAGCCCGGCCTGGTGGCGGTATGGAGCCTGGCCGGCGGCGGCGGCGACGCGCTGGGCCTGCAAAACGGCACGTTCCGCGGCACCTACGCCGCGGTCTCGCCGCAGGCGGTGCTCACCTGCGCCAGCCCGGGGCCGGGCGACCTGTGCCTGGCGCCCGCCTTCCTGATCACCGTGCGGTGGCGCACCGGCGACGGCGCGACCGGCGCCGGCACGGTCGTGCCGGTCGCCGGGACCGGTTCGGGCATCTTCTGGTTCTTCGGTCTCGAGAACTGGGAGCTGATGGTCAAGGCGATCGACGCCTGCACGCTCAACGGGTCGGTGTGGATCTTCACGGCGGCGACGACCAACGTCTTCTACCGGCTCGAGGTCGTGGACGTGCGCGCCGGCGTGACCAAGATCTACTTCAACTACCCCGGCCCGCCAGCGCCAGCCGTCACCGACACCGTCGCCTTTCCCGGCAGCTGCGGTTGACCGTGCTCGCCTGCCACCACCCGGCGCCGGCGCCCGGGGCCCAGGAGGTATGGGGCGCTGGCATTCGGCCGCCCGGTGGCGCGCTCACCAGAGCGTGTCGCACAAGCCGGACTCGATGATCGTCGTATCCCGGGTTACCACCGGGATCTTCGCTTCGCGTGCCGTCGCAATGATCAGCCTGTCGGCCGGATCGGCGGGAGCCGCCGCGCCCAGCTGTGTCGAGCGCACGGCCACCTGTGGGGTGATGGGCAAGAGGCGTATGGCGGGGCGCGCCAGGGCCTGCTGCACCCAAAGAAGCGTGTCCCGGTCGAAGGTGATTCGTCGCCGCTGTACCAGCATGGCCACTTCCCAGCACGAGATCGCACTGACGCCGATGGCTCTCGCCTCGTCGATCGAGGTGCGTGCGCGGGCCGAGAGCTTCGCGGACCCCACCGCCCACCAGATCCAGCTGTGCGTATCGAGCAGGATCACCGGTCGGATTCCCAGGTCTCGCCCACGGGAGAGATGAGGTCGCCTTCCTCCAGGATGCTGCCGGCCAGGGAGGGCGGTTCGTTGCCGGCGACCGGCACGACCCGGGCCACCGGCCGGCCGCGCTTGGTGACGACGAAGCTGCTGCCCGTGCGCGCCACCTCCTCGAGCAGTCGCAGGCAATGGGCTTTGAATTCGCCGGCGGGAATCTGAGGATCTTGGTAGTCCATGGTCATCATGCTATGGTCAATTACAGGAAGCGTCAAGACGACCGCGATCTCGGTGGCGGCGGCTTCCACGTCGCTGACGATATGGGTGGACAGGATGACGATGCGCTCGCCCGCCAGCTCGGACAGCAGGCCCCGGAACCGCACCCGTTCCTCCGGATCGAGGCCGACCGTGGGCTCGTCGACGATCAGCAGCCGCGGGTCATTGAGCAGCGCCTGGGCGATCCCGACCCGCTGCCGCATGCCGCCCGAGTAGCTGCCGAGCGGCCGGCGCCCGGCTGCCGCCAGGTTCACCAGCTCGAGCAGCTCGGCGATGCGGACGCGAGCGCTCCTTCCGGCGAGGCCCTTGACCGCCGCCAGGTATTCGAGGAACTCGCGCGCACTCAGGTTGGGATAGATGCCGAAGTCCTGCGGCAGGTAACCGAGCACGCGGCGCAGCTCTCCCGGGTGGCGCGCCAGGTCTTCGCCCCGCCAGAGCACCCGCCCGCCGGTCGGCCGGGTCACCGTGGCGAGGATGCGCATCAGCGTCGACTTGCCGGCGCCGTCGGACCGAGAAGCCCAAGGATCCCGGGCCCCAGCTCGAGGCTGAAGCCATGCAGCGCCGTGACGCCGCCGCGATAGGTCTTGTCGACGGCTTCGATTCCGAGCAACTGGATTCACCGTGCCGCTGATGCCACTAGGCGGCCCAGACCTTGTCGCGGGCGCGGCCTTCCTGCTTGCCGCGATAGAGCGCCTGGTCGGCGCGCTCGGTGACCTCGGAAAGGCTCTTGCCGTGCTTGGGGAATGCGGCCACCCCCATCGAAACCGAGACCGGCAGGATGTTGCCCGCGTCGAGGGCCAGGGGATGGTCGCCCAGGTAGGCGCGCACCCGGCGGCAGTAGGCCAGGGCACCCGCTTCCGAGGCGCTGGCCAACCGGACGATGAACTCGTCGCCGCCGATGCGCGAGCACAGGTCGTCGCCGCTGCGCGCCGCGCTGCGGATGGCGTCGGCGACCGTGCGGATGAGGTCCGAGCCCACGGCGTGCCCGTAGGTGTCGTTGACCCCCTTGAGGTTGTCCGCGTCCACCATGACGATGGTGTAGAAGCCGCCGAGCTTGCCGCGCAGGTCGGCGGCGATGGTGAAGTAGCGGAGGTTCGGCAGGCCGGTCAGGGCGTCGGTGTGCGCCGCGAGGAACAGGGCCTGGTGGAGATTGGCGCCCAGCGTCCCCGCCTCGGCCGAGAAGTAGGCCACCAGCCAGACGCCGGCGAGCGGCCAGACCACGTTGCCCGCCATGCTCAGCCACTCCCAGCTGGGTGACCAGCCGGTGGCGGTGCCGGCGCCCAGCGGCAGGATGACGCCGAGCACCAGCAGGGTGATGGCGACTGCCTTGCTGTAGGTCTGGCCGCGGCTGGTGGAGGGCGTGCTGGAGTAGAGGACGATGTAGTAGAGGAAGAAGAAAGGGCTGAGCGTCGCGCCGGTGAACAGCACCACCGCCGTGATCCAGGAGAGGTCGATGCCGTTTTCGGCCCACATCCGCTCCTCGACCGTGAAGCGCGCGAACAGCTGCGAGTGTAGCGCCAGGGTGTACAGCACCATGGCCGCGGCGAGGACCAGCAGCGTGACGAGGTCGGACCGCAGCCGGACGCCGCCGGCGATCATCGACGACAGCTTGATGCCGTGCGCCAGCAACCCGTACAGCACCACCAGGGCGGCGGCCAGCCAGTGCAGGTTGCGCACCAGCTGCGAGTAGGAGTGGAAGCGCTCGCGTTCGATGGCTGCAAGAGCACTGGAGCTCTCCAGCGTGCGGAGGGCGGTCTCTTCAGCCATGGGATTCCGGTCGCTGCGGCAAGTATAGCAAGCTTGCGATACGTCTTCGGGCGGCCGGCCCCTGCCGTCGAGGCTCCGGCGCCGCCGCCACCGGCCAGGCCGGCTCAGGGCCGGTTCCGGGCCGGCGCCCGCGGCGGTGGAGGACCTTCAGCGCCGCCTTCGCGGCCGCGCTGGTTCCCTGGGTAGGACCAGCTGCCGAAGTCAGGACCAGCTGCCGAAGTGGAGGAAATAGCCGTAGCCGACGCGCATGCCGCCGGTGATCGCTGGATCGAACGCCGCCGCCAGCGCCAGGCTGGCGACCGCGTGGGACAGCGCGATCGGCAGCAGGTTGGGATGGCGGTCGTAGACCCAGCACCAGCCCAGGGCCGCCACGAAGGTGACCGGGGTCAACAGCGGGTTGGGCAGGTGGACCAGCGCGAAGAGCGCCGCGGCGGTGATCAACGCGGCCTGCCGCGGCATCGCACCGCGGGCCTCGCGCAGGATCACCGTCTGCAAGATGAACTGCTGCAGCAGGGCCCAGAGCAGCAGGACCGCGAAGCGCAGCGCCAGGTTGCCCGGCGAATGCAGGCTCCCCAGCTCCTTGCCCGCGACCAGGATGATGGCGACCGCCGGCAGGGTCAGGAGCGCCGCGCGCCGCGCCGCCGGGGCCAGCGCGTCGGCGCGGAAGCCCCAGCCAACGCCATGGCGGCGGTTGCTCCAGGCGCACAGCGCGAGAACCGCGGCCATGGCCAGCAACGGGGTCAGGCGCTGGCTCCCCAGAAGCGGCACGGCCACCCACATCTGGGCGAGGAGGAGCGCGAGCACGGCCGGCGTCGTCAGTGTCACGGGGTCGTGACTCTACCGTAACGCCCTCGTCGATGGAGCCTTTGGCCATGTGACAAGAAGCAGCGCCCGCCAGATCGACGAGCGCATCCACATCACCCCCTGCAGGCGTGGGGAGAAGGGTGCGGGCAGGGCGCGGAAGCCCCGAGCGTCGCCAGGCGGCCTTGGTTTCGCTCGTTGCCGCGGCCGGCGGGCGGTGGGGTCTAGAATAGAGGCAATGTCCGCGGCGCGACGCACCCTCGGATGCTGGATCCTGTCGGCGTTTCTGCAGCGCGGCTGCGATCCGACGACCACGCGCACGCCGCGAGCGGTCTGGAGCGTCAGGCCGCTCAGCGCGCGCGAGGCGGCGGCGCTCAACCCTTTCAGTTGCCTGGCCTCCCTGGGCCTGGTGCTGGCGCCGCAGACCAACCTCCGCTGGCTCCCGCACGCCGCGGCCGCGCCGGGGACGGGCCGGCCCATTCACGCCGCGCAACTCTCGCCCCCCGCGCCGCCCTCGCCGTCGCGGCCGTTGACACGCTGGCGGGCGACCGCCTAGTGTGGCGTCCCGGACGATTGGCAGCCATTGCAGGGTAGAATCGCCCCAGGCGTTCCGCCGCCAGGCGAGGAGGAGCAATGTTCGAGCGTATTGCCCGTGTCTTCAAGTCGTGGCTCGGCTTCTTCATCTCCTTTGCCGAGGACCCCGAGGTGATGCTGCAGCAATCGATCGAGGAGATGCGCAACACCCTGCCTCGCCTGAACCAGGTGCTGGTCACCACCCGCGCCACCTCCATCCGCCTCGAGCAGGAGCGAGACGAGCTGGCGGCCAAGGAAAAACAGCTCACGGCCTCGATCCAGGCGGCGCTCAAGGAAGGCAGCCCCGAGGCGCGCAGGATCGCCGAGGACAATGCCGTCACGCTGCAGCAGGTGCGGACGGACCTCGCTTCGACCACCGATCAGCTC
>DATKFK010000334.1:0-5434 GCA_035544375.1 Thermoanaerobaculia bacterium | reverse complement strand
CGAACTGGCCCGCATGCCAGGCCAGGAAATGCGACAGCGGCCGCTGGGTGCCGCAGATCGCCTTCGGCTCGCCGGTCGACCCCGAAGTGAAGGCGATGTAGGCGAGGCAGTCGGCCGTCGTCACGTCGCCGGAGATTTCGTCCCCGGCCGGCGAGCTCGACGGTAGCGCCGGCGCCAGGTGCACGACCACCGCCGGTGGGTGCAAGGCGAGGAAGCGGGCCACCTCCGCGGGCGGTGGTCCCGCCGCCTCGAGCTGGATCCAGGCCCGCGGTGGGACGGCGGTGAGCCGGTCGAGGAGCTGCGGCGGCGGGTAGGCAGGATCGAGGATCATGAAGGCCGCACCCGCCTGGAGGATGCCCAGGACGGCCGCCAGCAAGGCAGCGCTGCGATGGGCGTAGATGGCTACCGGCTGCTCCGCGCCAATCCCCGCTTGCTCGAGCGCGGCACGCACCGCTCGGCTGGCAGCGGCAAGATCGCCGTAGGTCCAGGCGCCGAAGGCATCCTCCACCGCCAGCCGCTGCGGCTGGTGCTGGACCCACTCGGCAAACCGCGCATGGATCGCGCCTTTCCATACCGGGAGCAGCTCCTCGCCCGACGCTGGAAGCAATGCCAGCGCTGCCGGCGTGATCAGTGAGAGCTCGCTGATGCGCTTCGCGGGCTGCTCGACTGCCTGCGCCAGGAGGATGCGCCACTGCTCGAACAGCTCCTCGATCCGGCCGGCGGCGAACAGATCGGCGTTGTAGACCAGGTCGCATGCAAGGCCGGCATCGTCCTGGTGCACGTAGAGCGTCAGGTCGAACTTGGCTGGCATCGCCGGTGTCGCCATCAGGTCGATGGTCAGCTCCGGCAGCTCGATCTCGGAGCGCGGAAAGTTCAGCACGTTGAGCAGCACCTGGAACAGCGGTGTGCCCCACGCCGTGCGCTCCGGCCGCAAGCGCGCCAGCACGGCTTCGAATGGCAGGTCCTGATGCGAGAGCGCATCCAGCGCCACGGCGCGGGCCCGCTCCAGCAGCTCATCGAAGGTCGGCTCGCCGCTCAGGTCGAGGCGCAGCACCAGGGTGTTCAGGAAGAAACCGATCAACCCTTCGGTCTCGACGCGTCGCCGTCCGGCGACAGGTGTGCCCAGCAGCAGGTCCTCTTGACCGCTCCAGCGCTGCAAGACCACCGCGAGCCCGGCATGCAGGGTCATCAGCAGCGTGGCTCGCCGGCGCGAGCTCAACGCTCGCAGATCGCCGGTCAGCTCCGGCCCGAAGGCACGGGCCAGTTGGCCGCCCCGGTAGGTCTGGACCGCGGTCCGCGGGCGATCCGTGGGCAGGCCCAGGACCGGCGGGTCGCCCGCGAGCTGCTCGAGCCAGAAGGGCAGGTCCTGCTGCTCGAAGCCGGCGAGCTCGCGGCGCTGCCAGAGCGCGAAGTCGGCATACTGGATCGGCAGCTCCGGCAATGGCGGCGGCAGGCCGGCACCAGCGGCGTGATAGATCTGGGCCAGCTCCCGGACCAGCACGACCATCGACCAGCCGTCCGCCGCGATATGGTGCACGGTCAGCATGAAACGGTGAGCTTGCGGGCCGCTGCGTACCAGCGCCGCGGTGAGCAGTGGCCCTCGACTCAGATCGAAGGGCGTGAGCACGTGCCGTTCGGCGAGCCGCTCGGCCGCTGCTGCACGCCTGTCCTGCGGCAGAGAATCGAGGTCCACGAGCGGCAGCTCGACCGCCGCGGCAGGCTGGATGTGCTGCGAGAGCTCGCCTGCACGTTCTGCGAAGATGGTCCGTAGCGACTCGTGCCGCCTGACGACCTCGCTCAATGCTGCGGCCAGCCTGGGCCGCGAGAGCGTGCCGCGCAGCTCGAAGACCAACGGGAGGTTATAGGCGGCGCTTTCCGGCTCGTAATGGTGGAGCAACCAGATCCGTTCTTGACCGAAGGAGAGCGGCAGCGGGCTGCCGTCACGCTGCTGGCGAGGGATGCGTCCCGCTGCTCCGGGGGGATGTCGCACCTGCAGCCGGTCGATGAGCTGCTGGAGCTTGTCCGGGGAGAGCCCGGCCACGCTTCGTGACGCTGACGACATCGGCTACCTCATTACCAGATCGAGGAGCGGGTGCCGGGCTGTGGGCTCTCGCGGGCCGCACCAGGCCGGTCCTCCCTCCCGAGCTCGGCCAGGACCTCTGCCACCTCCTGGTCGTCGCTCATGTCGACGAGCTTCTGGGCGATCGAAATTGCCAGGTCCGCAATCGTTGGCGCGTTCAGGAAGTCCTTCACCGTCATGTCCACCCCGAAGAGATCGCGGATCCTGCCCGCGACGCGGACGGCCAGCAGCGAATGGCCTCCGAGGTCGAAGAAGTCGTCGGCGATGCCCACTCGCTCGCGGCCGAGCAGGTCCGCCCAGATCGTCGCCAGCAGCTCTTCGACCGGAGTGCGCGGCGCCACGTAGCCTGCACCCGGGGCCGCCAGGTCAGCCACCGGCGCCGTCAGGGCGCGGTAGTCGATCTTGCCGTTGGCGTTACGCGGCAAACGCTCGAGCGTTACGAACGCCGCCGGCACCATCGGCTCGGGCAGCAGCTCGCGCAGCGCTCCGCGCAACCCGGCGAGGACCCCACCCGACTGCCGCGCCACCACATAGGCGATCAGGCACGGCTCGCCGGCAGCGTCGCGCGCGAGCGCCACCGCCGCTTCGGACACCTCGCCGCAACGACCCAGCGCCGCCTCCACCTCGCCGAGCTCGATGCGGAACCCGCGCACCTTGACCTGGCGGTCCACCCGACCCAGAAACCCGAGCCGCCCATCCGCCAGCCAGCGCGCACGGTCGCCGGTGCGATACAGCCGCTCGCCACCACCGGGCGCCAACGGATCCGGCCGAAAGCGCTCGGCGGTGAGGTCTGCCGCACCGAGATAGCCGCGCGCCAGCCCCGCACCGCCCAACCACAGGTCGCCCGCCACTCCCGCCGGCACCGGGCGCAGGTCGAGGTCGAGGACGTAGACACGGCTGTTGGCGATCGGCCTACCGATCGGCACCGATCCCACCAGTGGCTCCCGCACGCGCTCGGTGCAAGTGAAGGTCGTGCCCTCGGTGGGCCCATAGCCGTTGATCAGCCGGGTACGTGGCAGCTCGCGCAGCACCCGGCTGACGTGAGAGGGCACCAGCACGTCTCCTCCCGCCAGCAGCTGGCGCACCGGCGCGAGCTGCCTGACATCCTCTTCGACGACCTGGTGGAACCATCCGGCCGTGAGCCACAGAGTCGTAACCTGATGGCGGGCGAGCGTCTGTCCCAGCTGCTGCAGAGAGGGGACGCCCGGTGGCATCGTCACCAGGCGGCCGCCATGGAGCAGCGCCCCCCAGATCTCGAACGTCGCGGCGTCGAAAGAGACCGGGGCGAGCTGCACGAAGACCTCGTCGTCCCCGAAGTGGGCGTAAGCCGTCTGCAGGATCAGCCGCACCACTCCGCGATGAGTGACGGCGACCCCTTTCGGCCGGCCGGTGGAGCCCGACGTGTACATGACATAGGCGAGGTTGTCGGACCCGACCGCGGCACGGTCCGTCGATTCCGCCCGGAGGAGGTCGCCAAGTCCCTGCTCGGCACGCGTCGCAGGCGGCGCCGGGTGCGCCGGATGGGGTGCAGGCCGGGATGCAGTGGTCAAGACTGCCAGATCGACCCATCGCCATCCGGCCTCCTCGATCCAGGCCAGCATCGAAGCAACGGGTGGAGCGGTCAACAAGAGCTGGCCGCGAGATCCCAGGCGGGCGTCCTCGAGCATGGCCGCGGTGCGTTGGCGGGGAGCCGCGGGATCGAGTGGCAGATAGGCGCCGCCGGCTTTCAGGATGGCCAGGGTGGCCACCACGACCGCGACCGGCTGCTCCAGGCAGAAGGCGACCGGTTCTTCGGCGCCCACTCCCCAGGCGCGCAGGTGGTACGCCACCTGCTCGGAGCGAAAGTCGAGCTCGCCATAGCTCAGCTGCTCGTCACCGGCGACCAGGGCGATGCGGTCGGTGCCCTGGCGCACCTGCGCCGCGAACAGTTGGTGGATGGTGCTGTCGCGTGGGTAATCGGCCGGCGAGCCGCTCCACTCCACGCACACCGCGTGGCGTTCGGCGGCATCGAGCAGCGGCAGCCCGGACAGACCCACGGCAGGATCCGCCACCGCGCCGGCCAGCAGATTGCCAAGCTGACGCACCATCCGGCGGACCGTCACCGCATCGAACAGGTCGGTGTCGTACTGCAAGGAGCCGCACAGGCGGCCACGCACTTCCGCCGTTTTGAGGAGCAGGTCGAGCTGGGAGCCCTGCTCGGCGAGCCGCAGAGACTCCAGCTCGAGCCCGCCGAGCTGCATGCGCTCGCCCGCCTCGCCAGCGGCGATCGCCGCAAGGGCCTGCTCTTCTCGTGATCTGCCGCGGTACATCACGAGCAGCGTCTGGACCAGAGCCGGCCGGCCGGGATCGCGCCACGGCACCAGCCGGTCGACCAGCAACGAGAAGGGAAAGGGCTGGTGCGCAAACCCCGCCAGCAACACGGCACGCAAGCGGTCGACGAGAGCGGCGAAGCGCAGGTCGCCGGAGATCGCAGCACGCAGTGGCACGATATTGACGAAGTACCCGATCAGCCGGGTCCAGTCCGAGCGGCTGCGGCTCGCCACGGGTGCTCCGACCAGCAGGTCGTCCTGACCGGTCAGGCGGTGGAGAAGCGTCATGTAGCCGGCCAGCAGCATCGCGAAGAGCGTGACGCCGCGCGTCCGGGCCAGCGAGCCGAGAGCTGACGACAGATCGGCAGTGAGGCGAAACGTCTCCGCCCGGCCACGGTAGGAGGGCAGCTGCGGCCGGCTGTGGTCCAAAGGAAGGTCCAGCGCCGGCAAGCGTCCGGCTAGGGTTTCGCGCCAGTAGCGCCACAGGAGCTCGCCTTCGGCTCCCGCCAGCCGCTCCGCCTCCCAGCGCACGTATTCGGCATAGCTCGATCTCAGCGGCTCCATGACCGCCGACGGTCCACCCGTCTCTTGTACATAGAGAAGGCCCAGCTCCCGGCTCAGCACGGCAAGTGACCAGAAGTCGGAAACAATGTGATGCATCGCGAGCACCACGACCGCCGCCTCTGCAGACTGCTGAAAGAGGGCCACCCTGAGCAGCGGTCCCCGCTCGAGATTGAATGGCCGGTAGGCCTCCTGCCGGCAGTGCCTGTCGAGCGCTGCCGGGCTCCAGGTCACGGCGCTCTCGACGACGAGCTCTGGTTCCAAGAGCTTGACGACTTTCTGGCGGGGCTCTCCGCCCACCGCGTCAAAAATGGTGCGGAGCGCCGCGTGCCGCATGGCCAGGGCGGATAGCGCCCGGCGAAGTGAGGTCGCATCCGGCGCCGGCCGCACCCGCACGGCGGCGGCGACATTGTGGACGCCGGTCTCTGGGGCAAGGCGGTACTGAAGCCAGAGTGCCCGTTGCCCGAAGCTGAGCGTCTCCTCG
>DATKFK010000333.1:0-2880 GCA_035544375.1 Thermoanaerobaculia bacterium | reverse complement strand
TCCTCGACCAGCTGGAACCGGGCAGCCCGGCCTACAACATGCCCTTCGCCCTGCGCCTCACCGGCGCGCTGCGGGTCGGGGCGCTGGCGGCCGGTCTCGGCGAGGTGCGCCGCCGCCACGAGGTCTTGCGCACCAGGATCGTGGCCGGCGGCGGCGGCGGCGCGCGGCCGGTGGCGGTGGTGGAAGCGGCGGCGAACCCGGCGGCGCCGGCGGCGCCGGCGGAGGATGGCGAGCTGCGGCGAATCGACCTGGCCAGCCTGCCTGCCAGCCGCCGCGCTGCGGAGGCGGTCCGCCTGCGGGCGGAAGAGGCCCGGCGCCCCTTCGATCTGGCCGCCGGACCGCTCCTGCGCACCGTCCTGCTGCGGCTGGACGGCGGCGTCGAAAACCCGGCCGGCCCGGCGGCCGTGCACGAGCTGCTGCTGACCCTCCACCACATCGCCGGCGACGGCTGGTCGATCGAGGTGCTGGCGCGCGAGCTGGCCGCTCTCTACGCCGCCGGGGTGAGCGGCCTGCCGCCGGCGCCGGGAGCGCTGCCGGAGCTGCCCATCCAGTACGCCGACTTCGCCCACTGGCAGCGCGAGCGGCTGGCGGGTGAGCGGCTGGCGGCCGAGCTGGGCTTCTGGCGCGAGCAGCTCGCGGGTCCGCGCGGCGCGCCGCCGCCTCTCGAGCTGCCCGGCGACCGGCCGGCCGCCGCCGCCGCGAGCCTGCGCGGCGCGCGGCGCGGCTTTGCCCTCTCCGCCGCCGTCGCCGGCGAGCTGACGGCGCTGGCGCGGCGCCACGGCGCGACGCTGTTCATGGCCCTGCTGGCGGCGTTCGACGTCCTGCTGGGGCGCCACGGGGGCCAGGAGGACGTGGCGGTCGGCGTGCCGGTGGCCAACCGCGACCGGCCGGAGGTGCAGAACCTCGTCGGCCTGTTCGTCAACACCCTGGTGCTGCGGCTGGACCTCGCGGGCGACCCTGGATTCCTCGAGCTGCTGGGGCGTGCGCGCCAGGCGGCGCTGGCCGCCTACGCGCACCAGGAGGTGCCGTTCGAGCAGCTGGTGGCGAAGCTGAAGCCGCGGCGGGAGGCGGGCGAGACGCCGTTCTTCCAGGCGCTCTTGGCGCTGCAGCCCGAGCTGGCGCCGCCGTCGATGCCGGGGCTCGCGGTGGAGCTTCTGGACAGCGACAGCGGCACCGCCAAGTTCGAGCTGTCGCTGGCCGTGGCGGCTGCCGCCGGGGGCGGCCTGTCGGGCAGCTGGACCTACCGCGCGGGGCGGTTCGAGGCGGCGACGATCGAGCGGCTGTCCGGTCAGCTGCGCGAGCTGCTGCGGGCGGTCGCCGCGGCACCGCAACGGCGCCTCTCGGAGCTGCCGTTGCTCGGCGAGGCGGAGCGCCATCAGCTGCTGGTGGAATGGAACGGGGGCTGGGAACCGGGCGGCGACGACCTGGTGCACGCGCCCTTCGAGCGGGAGGCGGCGCGCCACCCGGACGCGGTGGCGCTGGCCGCGCGCGGGGCGGATGGCCGCGGCGGGCTGGCGCTGACCTATGGTGAGCTGGCGGCGCAGGCTGGGCGGCTGGCCAGCCTGCTTGCCGGCCTGGGGGTGGGGCCGGAGCAGGTCGTCGGCATCTGCGTCGAGCCCTCCTTCGACCTGCTGGTGGGGCTCCTCGGCATCCTGGAAGCCGGCGGCGCCTACCTGCCCCTCGACCCCTCCCACCCGCGCGACCGGCAGGCGCAGATCCTCGCCGATTCGTCGGCGAGGGTGGTCCTCGCCGACGGACCGGCCGTGGAGCGGCTGCAGGGCCTGGGTGGCCGGGTGCTCCTCGCGTCCCCGGCGTGGGTCGCGGTCGCGGCGCCGGGGCCGGGCAGTGCCGGCAGCGCCGGCAGTGAGAGCGGCCCCGGGAGCGCGGAGCGCGGCCTCCCGTCCCCGCCGCCGCCGCCGCCCCTGCCGCCGCGGCCCGACAACGCCGCCTACGTCCTCTATACGTCCGGTTCCACGGGTGCTCCCAAAGGGGTGGTGGCGGTCCACCGCGCCGTCGTCAACCGCCTGCGCTTCCAGGTGGCGGCCGACCTCGCGCCCGGCGCCCGCGTGCTGCAACGGGCGCGGCTCGCCTTCGACGTCTCGGTGGTCGAGCTGTTCGCACCCCTGTGGATGGGCGGCACGGTCGTGCTGGCGGAGGCGGCGCGCCAGCAGGAAGCGGGCTACCTGGCCCGTTTGATAGAGATGGAGCAGGTGACCAACGCCAACGCCCCGCCGGCGCTGCTCCCGGCGCTGCTCGCCGAGGAGGCGCTCCTGCGCTGCCGCTCGCTGCGCCGCGTGGTCACCGGCGGCGAGCGGGTGCCGGCCGATCTGCTGGCGCTCTTCGATTCGGCCATGGCGCGAAGCGACGAGCAACGAGTGCCGCGACAGGCGACGGGCGGAGCCGCGGCCGACCAACAAGGAGTGCCGCGACAGGCGACGGGCGGAGCCGCGGCCGGCGCGCTGCTCGTGTCGCGCTACGGTCCCACCGAGGCGACCGTCTCGGTGACGGAATGGAGCGGCCTTGCCGCTGCCTGCACCGGCCCGACGGTGCCGCTGGGCTGGCCGATCGCCGGCGCCCGCCTCTACGTGCTCGGGCGCGACGATCGCGAGGTGCCGCCGGGGGCGCCAGGCGAGCTGTGCATCGCCGGCCTCTGCCTGGCGCGCGGCTATCTCGCCCGCCCGGACCTGACCGCCGCGGCCTTCGTCCCCGACCCCTTCGCGGGCATTGAAAACGGCGGGGGCGGCGCGGCGCACCACGTAGGCCACCAGGCGTGTCCCGCCGGGGGCCGGCGCGGCGCGGTCCACCCCCGCCCCCTCGCCCCCCTCGGGGTGGCGGGCCAGCACCGCCTCGACCGCGCCCAGCTCCCGACGGAAGCCGCGG
>DATKFK010000332.1:0-9629 GCA_035544375.1 Thermoanaerobaculia bacterium | reverse complement strand
CTGCTCGTCGTTGACGTGGCCGAGCACGATGCAGTTGCGGTAGGCGATCGAGTCGAAGAGCAGCACGGCGAGGACGTGCAGCGTGTAGAACCAGCCGCGTGTCTGGTCCACCGCCTCGGAGATGAAGTCGGCGGGGAACTGGCGCCTGCCGTCGATCAGCTCGCGGTTCGCGAAGGGGTAGTGGTGCTGGGCGAAGGGCATCGCACCGGCGTCGAACCAGGCGTCGATGACGTAGGGCACCCGCCGCATGGTGCCGCCGCACTTGCCGCAGGGCAGCTCGAAGTCGGGGCCGTCGATGGCCGGCCGGTGGGGGTCGAACCGTGCCGCGTCGTAGGGATCGGCGGGCGCCGGCCGCCCGGCGGCGGCGAACAGCTCGGCGAACGAGCCGATCACCCGCTGCCCGCCGCAGTCGCAGACCCAGATCGGCAGCGGCGTGCCCCAATAGCGGTTGCGCGACAGCGCCCAGTCGACCACGTTCTCGAGCCAGTTGCCGAAGCGGCCCTCGCCGACGTGCTCGGGATGCCAGTGGATCTCACGGTTGCCGGCGATCAGCGCCTCGCGCGCGGCGGTGGTCTTCACGAACCAGCTGCGCGTCGCGTAGTAGAGCAGCGGGCGGTCGCACCGCCAGCAGAAGGGGTAGCTGTGCCGGTACCGGTCGGAGTGCAGCAGCAGGCCGCGCTCCTTGAGGTCGTGCACGATCTTGGCGTCGGCGTCCTTGAACCAGAGCCCGGCGAAGGGGCCGGCCCCCGGCGCCACCCTGCCCTCCGAATCGACGCTGAGGATGAGCGGCAGCCGATAGCGCAGGCCGGTCTGATAGTCGTCCTCGCCGAACGGCGGGGCGGTGTGGACGAGCCCGGTGCCTTCGGTCACGGTGACGTAGTCGCCGAGCACGACCCTGCCCGGCTCCTCGGGGAAGAAGAAGGCGAACGGCCGCTCGTAGAGGAGGTTCTCGAGCGCGCGGCCGGCGACCCGGGCGAGCGCCGGCTGCTCGCGCAGATCGATCACGCGGCGCTTGCCGCCTTCCTCGGCCGCCGGTGCCAGCAACGGCACCGGATTGGCCAGGCCCTCGGCGAACAGCAGCTGCCGGCCGGGGAGGAAAGGGTGGGCGACGATGCGATAGGTGACGTCCGGGGACGCCGCCAGGCCGACGTTGGCCAGGGTCGTCCAGGGAGTGGTCGTCCAGGCGACGAAGGAAAGCTCCGGTCCCACCTCCCAGATGCCGCCGGCGGCGGTGGCCACGGACTGCCCGGGGCGGGCCGGGAACAGCGTCCAGATCGACGGATCCTCGGTATCGCGGTAGTTCTGCGCCACCTCGTGGCTGGACAGCGTGGTGCCGCAGCGGGCGCAGTAGGGCTGGATCTTGTAGCTTTCGACCAGCAGTCCCTGCCGCCACAGCTCGGCCAGCGCCCACCATACGGATTCGATGTAGGTGTTGCTGTAGGTGCGATAGGCGTGGTCGAGGTCGATCCAGTAGCCGATGCGCTCGGTCATCGCCCGCCACTGCCGCTCGTAGGCGTGGACGCTCTCGAGGCAGGCGCGGTTGAACTCGGCGATGCCGTATTCCTCGATCTGCCGCTTGCCGCCGCTGAACCCCAGGCGCTTCTCGACCTCGATCTCGACCGCCAGTCCATGGGTGTCCCAGCCGGCCTTGCGCAGCACGCGGTAGCCGCGTTGGGTGCGGTAGCGCGGGAAGAGGTCCTTGACCACGCGGGTCACCACGTGGCCGACGTGCGGCACGTTGTTGGCGGTCGGCGGACCCTCGAAGAACACGAAGTCGCCGCGCGGAGCTGGGCGCGTCTGGGTCTGCTCGAAGATCTGCCGGGCGCGCCATTCGGCAAGGACCTCGAGCTCGAGCCGCGGGAACGGATAGCCGCCGGGCACGTCGGGGAATCGGTGGCCGCGGTCGTCGCTCATGGCGGCCGGTATTGTACCTTCCCCCGGCGGCCTGCCGCCGTTGAGAAAGTCGGCGTGCCGCCGTTGAGAGACTCGGAGTGCCGCCGTCGAGAAAGGCTGGCGCCCTCGAGAACGTCGGCCTGCCGCCCGTGATTCAGGACGCCGGCAGGCTGGCCATGAACCGGGCGAGGGCCTCGCCGACGGCGAGCGGCTTCTCGGCGTGAGGGAGGGCCCGGGTGCCGGCGACGCTCTCGATCTCCGAGCCCGGGGGCAGGCCGTCCGCGGCGAGGCGGTCCGGGTCGTCGCCGCCACCCAGGATCACATAGGCCGGGACCTGCAGGTGGCGCAGGGTGGCGGCGGCGGGAAGCGCGAGCTCGCCGCGCCAGTAGGCCGCGAGCGTACGCCGGTGGGCGGGGAGATGGCTCACCCGGTAGTGATGCTCGATCAGGGCGGCGTCGACCCGCTCGGGAGCGGCGTAAGCGTAGCTCCTCAGATAGCCGGCGAGAGCTGCCCGGCTGGTCAGGACGTCCAGGACCGAGATGCGCAGGATGGGCACGCGCAGCAGATCCGCGACCAGCGGATGGGACGGGAGGTCCGCGTCCGGCTCGTCCATCTCGTCTGGCCGCGCCAACTCGTCCAGGCCGTCTTCCCGGTCCTGCCGATCCAGCTCTGCAAGCTCGTCCAGCTCGTCGCCGGCGTCCAGCCCTTCGGGCTCGTCCAGGTCGTCGAACGGCTCTTCGGGCAACCTGGGGTCGTCGAGCGGCTCGTCGGTCGACCTGGGGTCGTCGAGCACGTCGACACCGTCCCCGCCGTCCATCGCGCCGGTCGGCGCGGCGCCGCGGCAGTGCAGGCCGCGGGGCGCCACCAGGGCGACTCCGCGCACCAGGTCGGGATGCTCTGCCGCCAGGTGAATCGCGTAGGGTGCGGCGTGCCCGGCGGCGACCAGCACGGCGCGGCTCCAGGCCACCCCGGCGAGGAAATCGGCAAGGCAGGCTAGCCAGGTTTCGGGGTTGGGCGCGAGCGGCGCGGAGCGGCCCCAGCCGGGCAAGTCCGGCGCCAGGACGCGGCAGTGCGGCGCCAGCGCTTCGGCGGCTGCCTGCCACTGGCGGGCGTCGAAGCCGGGTCCGAAGGCGTGGAGGAGCACGATCGGCTCGCCGGCGCCGAGCTCCTGGTAGACGACCGGACCGAGATGGCCGGCGAAACGGTGGGTCCGCCCCCAACCCGGGGCCTCCGGCGGGCGCAGGCGGCGCTGGATGAGGGCATGCGCCACCGCCGGCGCGGCGAGCGCGGCACCGGCGAAAGCCAGGCGCCGGCGGCGGCGCCACCGGTCCGCCGCGGGGCGTCCGCTCGACCTCGTCATGGGCCAAAGATAACAGAGCGCCAGACGGCGTCCGGGGAGACCGCCGAGCGCCAGCCCGCCCTTCGATCGGGGCTGAGCGCAAGGCGTCTGCGGTCGGCGTCGGGCCCGGTGTCCGCTCGGCGCCGGGTCCGCTTTCCGGCCGGGCCTGGCCGGCATCCGGCGGCATCCGGCCGGTGGCGATATAATCCTTGGCGCGAGGCTTGCCGCGATGCCGCTACGACCGATCGTCCGACTTGGCCATCCGACCCTGCGCAGCGTCGCCCAGGCGCTGCCGCCCGGGCGCCTCGCCGAGCCGGCGGTCCAGGAGCTGATCGACGACCTGATCGAGACCATGCGCGCGGCCCGCGGCGTCGGCCTCGCGGCGCCGCAGGTCGGGACCTCGCTACAGATCTTCGTCTACGAGCTGGCGCCGCCCCAGGCGCCGGCTCCCGACGCCCAGGAGCCGCCGGCGGACCTCGAGCGGGCAGCCGCTGCCACGATCCCGCTGCATGTCGTGGTCAACCCGATGCTCACGCCGCAGGCCGGCGAGCTGGTCTACGACTGGGAGGGGTGCCTGTCGATCCCCGACCTGCGGGGACTGGTGCCGCGCCATCCGGCGGTGCGCGTGCGCGGTCTCGACCGGCAGGGCCAGCCGCTCGACTACGTGGCCCAGGGCTTCGAGGCAAGGATCATCCAGCACGAGCACGACCACCTCAACGGCGTCGTCTTCCTCGACCGGATGCGCGACCTCAAGGCCCTGGCCTTCCGCGAGGAGTGGGAGCGCTACATGGCGCCCGGGGCCGCCGAGCCCCCCGATCCACTCGATCCCCAGGCTCATTCGCCCCTGACACCAACCGCCCCGCTGGAAGAGCCGGTCCTGGCCGCGGCGGACCGCGACCCGGAAGTGATTTGAGCCGGGAGCTGGTCGTCATCTGGGCCGGGCGTCACCAGCGCTCGGGATGGGAAGAGTTGTGCGCCTCCTATCGCCGGCGCATCGAGCGCCTGGCGCCGGTCCGCGATCTGCCCGTGCGCGCCAGGGTGGGGTCCGACGACCCCCAGCGCCAGCGCTCCGAGATGCAGGCGCTGCTTGCGGCGCTGCCGCGCCCGAGTTTCCCCGTCGCCCTCGACAGCCGGGGCGAGGCCCTGGCATCGGAGGCCTTCGCCGACCGCCTGGAGCGGGTGCGCGGCGAATGGCCCCACCCCGTCGCCTTCCTGATCGGCTCCGACCTGGGGCTGGACGCCGGCCTGCTGGAGCAGGCGCGATGGGTGCTGTCGCTGGGTCCGCTGACCCTTTCTCATGAGCTGGCACGGGTCGTGCTGTACGAGCAGCTCTACCGCGCGCTCTCGATCCGGGCCGGAATGAGCTATCATCGCGAGCCGCCATGAGACCGTTCTGGTGGAAAGCGCCATCGGAAAGAGCGGAAAGGAGACAGCAGCGTGGCCAGGAAACAGACCGCCAAACCGGCTCCTGAGGTGACCAGCGAGCGCTACGACGCTCTCCGCGAACGCCTGCTCAGGCAGAGGCAGGAGATCCTCGACATGTACAACCAGGACCTCAAGGCCGGGCAGGAGTCGGCCGACGACGGGACTGACGACATCGTCGATCGCGCGAACGCCGCGTACAACCGGGAGCTGATGTTCTCGCTGTCGGACAGCGAGCGGACGATGCTGCTGCAAATCGAAGAAGCTCTGGCCCGCATGAACCAGAGCACCTATGGCCGCTGCTCCAACTGCGGTCGGACGATCGCCGTGCTCCGCCTCGAGGCGGTGCCCTGGGCGCGGTTCTGCATCGATTGCCAGGAGCTGGCGGAAAAGGGGATGCTGGAGGCGGAAGCCGGCTGACAGGGAGCTTGACCGCGCCCATCCATCGATTGCTTGCCGCCGCCCGGCAGGACGGCGCCAGCCAGGTGTTCCTGGTCCACGGCGACCTGGTGCTGGCCGAGCCGGCCGCGCTCGCGGTCGCCTCGGAGCTGGCGGCGCAGCACGGCGGGCGCGTCGAGCCGCACCGCCGTCCGGCCTCCCTTGGGCCGCTGCTGCAAGATCTCCGCACCTACTCCCTGTTCGGGTCGGCCAAGGTGCTCCTGGCCGTCGACACCTTCGTCTTTGCCGACCGCTCGGCGGCCGCCGATCTCGTCGACGACGCCGGCGAGGCGCTGCCGCTTCAGGGCGGCGCCGGCGATGCCGCGGCGCTCTCCGCCCGCGAGCGGCTGGCGGCCTCGCGGCTGATGCAGGCGCTGCGGCTGTTCGAGATCGAAACCGGCGCGGCCGGCGGACCGGCGGAGCAGCTCCTCGCGCAGCTCCCGGCCTGGGTGTTCGAGGGCGGCAAGGCCGCGCGCCGCGGCCGCGGAGGCCGCGCCCGCGGCAAACGGCAGGCCGAGGAGCTGCGCGAGGGCCTCGCGGCGCTGCTCGAGGCGGCGCGGCGGGAGGGGATCGAAGGGCGCGCCGAGGGCGACGTGTCGGACCTGGGGGAGCTGATCTCGGGAGGCATGCCGGCCGGGCATTTCCTGGTCTTCGCCGAGCGCGACGTGTCGCGCGACCATCCCCTGGCGCGGCTGCTCGGCGAGCGCGGCGCGGTGGCCGCGGTGGGCGAGGTCGAGGCCGACCGCGGCGGTTGGCAGGGTGTCGACCTGCTGGCCGCCGAGCTCACCCGCCAGACCGGGATCGGCATCGCGCAGGAAGCGCTGGCCGAGCTGGCGCGGCGGACCCTGCGCAAGCCCGGCGACCGTCCCGGCGCGGGGCGGGGCGGCGAGGCCGCCGGGGCCTCGGTGACCGCCGATTCGACCGCCCGGCTCGCCGGCGAGTACCGCAAGCTGGCGAACCTGGCGCGTGCCGCGGGCGGCGGCCGGATCGAGCGGCGGATGGTCGAGGAGTCGGTGGAGGACCGCGGCGAGGAAGACGTCTGGAAGCTGCTGGACGCGATCGGCGCCGGCCACGGCGGCGAGGCCATGGACCGCCTGCAGCGGCTGCTGGTTGCCGCCGACGACCCGGCGGCGGCGCGGCTGTCCTTCTTTTCCCTGCTGGCCACGTTCTGCCGCCGGCTCACGGCGATCCGCGGCATGATGCGGGTGGCGCGCGTGCGCGGCGGCGAAAGCAACTACAACCGCTTCGCGGAGCGCATCGCGCCGGCCCTGCAAGGCGACCTGCCCGGCGGCAACAACCCCTTGGCCGGGGTCAACACCTGGGCGCTGTACCGCGCCTACCTCGCCGCCAGCCGCCTCCCCGAGGCGGTCGCGGCCGGGCTGCCCTGGGAGGTCCTCGAGACGGAGCTGCAGCTCAAGGGAGAGAGCGGCGAGGCCGACGCCGCCCTCGCACGGCTGGTGGTCCGCATCAGCGCCGCCGCCAAGGGCGGACCGGCTTCCGCCCGCGCGTAGGTCGCGGAGTCGCGGAGGTCGCGCAGGTAGCGGGTCAGCTCTGCCGGCCCACTGCCCGCCAAGTAGAATCCCGCTTGACAAGTTGGCGCAAACAGGGCGTAATTGGCTCGCCCAAGGGCTTGACAAAGGAGATCGGATGGCGTAAATAAGACGTAAGATGAGCTATCCGGCGATTTTCCCCACCCTTCCTTCCGCCCTCTCTGCTCGACCGACTCACTCGATCCACCCGTTTCACTCGACTCACCCGACTCGCCCGACTCACCCGACTCACCCGACTCAAACATCGCACCCTTCCCAGCTCCTCGAATGGCTGCGCCTCGCCGCGCGCCAGGTCTTTGGCACGGAGCTGGCGGAAAGGATCGAGCCCTACCGCGCCTGCCCCCGTTGCGTCGCGCAGGTCAAATGGTGTGGGGAGGGGTTGCCCGGGCGCTTCGACCCTCCCGACCTGCGGCAGCTGGGGATCACGCCGCTCACGCCTTCCCTGATCTTGGGAGCCAAGGCTGATCCATACCCGCTTGCCGAGGAGGTGCGCCTGCGGACGCGCGGCCTGCTCGAGCACCTCCTCCGCCGCGGGAATCGCGGGAACCTGGCGTCTCTCGAGAGCGCGGAGCTGGCGGAACGCGCGGAGCTGGCGGAACGCGCGGAGCTGCCGGAGCGCGCGGGGTTGCCGGAGCGCGCGGGGCTGGCGGAAAGAGCGGGGCTGGCGGAAAGGGCGGGGTTGCCGGAACGCGCGGGGCTGCCGGATCTCTCTGAAACGATCGGCCTGGAAATCTCGATCCTCACGCGCTCTCCTCTCGTGCTGCGCGACCTCGACCTTCTCGTCGATCTCGACCAGCGCCACGTCGTGACCGTGGGGGTGCTCATCCCGGCCGCCGACTCCGGGCTTGCCAGGCGCATCGAGCGCCGGCCCGACTCCCCCGACTCCCGGGACTCCCGCGACTCCCGAGACTCCAACAGCCCTGGGAATTCTGCGCACCCTCCCGCTTCTCCGGACGTATCTCCGGACGAGCGTTTCGAGCTGGTCCGCGCCCTTGCCTCCCATGGCATTGCCACCGAGGTTTTGTGCACCCCCATCCATGCCGGCGAAAACAGCAGCGCCGCCGTCCTGCGGGAGCTCTTCGACCGGGCGCACCAGGCCGGGGCCTTCGACGTACGCCCGGCTCCCCGCCACCCGGCCATGCGTCCCACCCCGGTGGAGGCGCAGCAGCTCCTCGCCCTCTTCCATCGCTTCCGCCTCGAGCGCGGCTTCCCGCACATCCTCCCCGGGCGCGGTTAGTGGCCTGTATCAGCTGAATCGACAGCGCCTGGCTTGCCCGCGACGGCGGGGGCGGCGTTGCGGCCGGCAGTGCCCGATGCTGTCCCGCCGGAGCGCTCGCAACGCACTGGTTGTGATTGCACCTGGGGGAGACGTTGCCGACGCGGCGCGGCTTGCCCACGGACTCCCCTCCCGGGGCCGTGCCCATGCAAGTAGAGCTCAAGAGCTGCTTCGTCGATCCGTTGCTGGAGGTGATGAACTTCCTCAACGAGGTGGTGCTGCGTTATCCGGAAGCCGTGTCGTTCGCGCCGGGGCGCCCGGCGGAGATTCATTTCGACGTCGCGGCAAGCCTGACCAAGGTGGAGCGCTTCGTCACCCACCGGGCGGCCGCCACCGGCTCCTCGGCCGCGGCGGTCTACGCCGACCTCGGCCAGTACAACCGCACCAACGGCATCATCAACGACCTGCTGGCGCGCCACCTCGAGGTCGATCTGGGCATCCACGCCGCCCCTGACGCCATCGTCGTGACCTCGGGATGTCAGGAGGGCATGGCGATCCTGCTCGCCGGCCTCTTCGATCCGGCCCGCGACGTGCTGCTGGTGAGCGATCCGACCTACATCGGCATCACCGGCCTGGCGCGCATCCTGGGCGTCCCCGTCGTGGCCGTTCCCAGCGGTCCCCAGGGGCTCGAGGCGAGCGCGGTGGCGGCGGCCTTCGCCACGGTCGAGCAGTCCGGCCGGCGCGTCCGCGCGATCTATGACATCCCCGATTTCAACAACCCGATGGGCACGCGCCTGCCGCTTGCGGCGCGCCACGCGCTGCTCGAGCTGGCCCACCAGCGGCAGGCGCTGGTCTTCGAGGACGATCCCTACGGCATGTTCGCCTACGACGGCGAGCCCTTGCCCAGGCTCAAGGCGCTCGACGGCAACGGCGTGGTGATCTACATGGGGAGCTTCTCGAAGACGATCTTCCCGGGCCTGCGTCTCGGCTACCTGGTGGCGGACCAGAAGGTGGCGCTTGCCGGCGGGCGCCGGACACTGCTCGCGGAGGAGCTCTCCAAGGTCAAGAGCCTGACCACGGTCAACACCCCGCCGCTGCTCCAGGCGGTGGCCGGTGGGATCCTGCTCGATCACCAGGGCTCGCTCGCGAGCCCGATGCGCGAACGGCTTCCCTTCTATCGCCGCAACCGCGACGTCATGCTCGAGCGCCTGGCGGCGGAGCTTTCCGGGGTCGCCACCTGGAACCGTCCACAAGGCGGGTTCTTTCTTGCCGTCGATCTGCCTTTCGCCTTCGACGAGGATTGCTTGGAGGTCTGCGCCCGCGACTACGGGGTCATCTGCTGCCCGATGACGTTCTTCTCCCTGCGTCCTGGGCGGGAACGCCAGATCCGGTTGTCGTTCAGCTACGTCACCCCGGGCCAGATCGAGGAGGGGATCGCGCGCCTGGCGCGCTTCGTGCGCCAGCGCGCCGAGGCGGCCGGGGAGGCCGTGGCGGCGGAGTCCGCCGTGGCTGCAGGTGACGGCCCCGCTGCCGGTGGCGCCGGTGGCAGCGTCGGCTGACTGGCTACCCGGGTACAATGACTGGATGCCCGAGCTGCCGGAGATCGAAGTGCTCCGCCGGAGCCTGGAGCCGCTGCTGCCGGGCGACGTGATCGAAACGGTGAAGGTGCGCAACCCCGCGTTGCGCGAGCGGGTGCGCACGCGCGAGCTGCTGCGGTTGGCCGGCGGGCGAATCGAGAAGCTGCGCCGGCGTTCCAAGTATCTCCTGATCG
>DATKFK010000331.1:0-2703 GCA_035544375.1 Thermoanaerobaculia bacterium | reverse complement strand
CGCGAAGGCATCGACGGCGGCATCGCGGCCGCTGCCCGCTTCTCCCACGGACTGGCGGCGCTGCGCGCCGGCGATCCCGCCGCGGCCCGCCGCGATCTCGCCGCCCTCGATGCGATGGATGCGATCGGCGCGACCGATGCGACCGGCGCGACCGGCGCAAAGCAGGGCCCCAGCGGCATCCTGCGGGCGGAATTGGCGGCCATCCTGCTCCTGGGCCCCGGCGACCGGCCCGTCGCGGGCGGCGATGCGGCCCGCCAGGCGGTGGCGGCACTCGAGCGGGCGGCCGCGGACGAGGACGCGGCGAGCTACGAGTTCGGCCCGCCGGTCGTGGTCAAGCCTGCCCATGAGCTGGCCGGCGAGCTGCTGCTGGATCTCGGCCAGCCGGCGGCGGCCAGGCGGCACTTCGAGCAGGCGCTGGCGCGGGCGCCCCGCCGCAGCCTCTCCCTGCTGGGGCTGGCCCGCGCCGCGGCCCGGGGCGGCGACGCGGCGGCGGCCGCGGCAGCCTACGCGGACCTTGCCGCCAGCTGGCGCCGAGCCGACGCCGACCTGCCCGATCTCGCCGAGGTCACGGCGGGAGCCGGGACACTAGCCGAGCGGCGAGCGCGATGAACGCGCCATCCAAGCTCGGCCGCTCCGGCGATGCAGGCTGCCGGCCCCCTCGTCGCGCCGCCGCCGCAACGAGCGCGTGCTCTCGCCTTCTCCGCCACGCCGTCCTGCTCGCCGCCGCCGCGGCGGCTGCCGTGCTCGCGGCCGGCCTGGCGCCGGCAGCGGTGCGTTCGGGCGCGGCGCCGGCGGCGGCGCCGCATCCCGCGTTCGTTCCGCCCCGCGCGGAGGCGCTGGTTGCCGGCGAGATCGACCAGGCGCGGCTGCAACGGCTGGTGCGCGAGCTGGTGCGGCTCGGACCGCGCATGGGCGGCACGCCCTCCGGCGACCGCGCCGCCGCCGCCATCGCGGCGGACTTCGTTGCCTCCGGACTCGCGTCACGGACCCTCGAGGACCCGCCGCAGCCCGCTCATTGGGAGGACGCCTGGAGCGTCGAGCTGGTTCCCGGCGGACCGGTCGCATCGGCCTGGCCGTATGGATTCTCTCCCTCGGTCGGCCCGGCCGCCGCGCCGCTGGTCGTTGCCGGCGACCCGGCCGAGCTGAAGACGGCGCCGCCTGCCCGCTGGCGCGGCAAGATCGTCTATGTCCCGGGCGACGTCCTGGGCGCCTATCGCCGCCTCGCCGCCGCCGCGGACCGTCCGCTCGCCATCCTCACCAGCGCCCCCAACGACGGCCTGCGGTATCTCGATGCCGCGCTCGTCGCGCCGCTGCCGGCGATGCCCGCGGGCGGCGGGCGCCCGCTGCCGGTGTTCGCGGTTTCCTACCAGGACGGGCGCAGGCTGGCTGCCGCAGCGGGCGTGGCGGGTGCGACGGTACGGGTGATGCTCCGTTCGACCGTCCGCGAGGGCAGCCCCCGCACCGTCGTGGCCGACATCGCCGGCCGCGACGGCCGGGAGCGGGACCGTTACTACCTGGTCTGCGCCCACGGCGACTCGGATTCCGGCGGCCCCGGGGCCGACGACAACGGCTCGGGCGAGGCGGTGGTGATGGAGCTGGCGAGGGTCCTGGCCGGCCTGGTGCGCGGCGGCCGCCTGCCGGCGCCCCGGGTCACCCTGCGCTTCGCCGTCTGGGGGAGCGAGTATGCATCCTCGGGCGCCTACGTCGCCCGCGAGGGGGACCGCCTGCGCCGCTGCCTCGGCGTCATCAACCTCGACGAGGTCGGCACCGGCGCCGAGCGCAACGCCGTCTACTTCGAATCCAACGAGGTGCCGTGGAACCGCGAGCTGCTGCGCGCCTTCGACCGGGTCGGCGCCGACTATGCAGGCCGCCCCGGCTTCTGGCCCGAGTACACCACGAACCCTTCCCAGGGAGGTACCGACTCCTACGCCTTCCTTCCTCGGCGCTACAAGGGCGAGCTCACGAGCGATCTGAGGATTCCCGCCACCACCGTCTACACGGCCGCCTGGGACCACCCCGGCCATCTTCGCCAGACGCCCGGTTGGGAATCGCCGGCCACCCCCGACCCGGTCCACCTGACCATCGACTATTCGCGCTACTACCACTCCTCGGGCGACACTCCCGGCAACACCACGGACCGCAAGCCCGAGGCCATGGTGCGGGCCGCCCGCGCCATCGCCATCGCCCTGTTGCGCCTCGCGTTCCAGGCGCCGAGCTGACGGCCGCCCGCAACTGGCGGGAGCTGCCGCGGACGCGGGTGCTCAGAAGCAGGGGTGACAGCCGGAACACACCTGGGTGCCGGAGCAGCCAGGGGCAGTATCGCCGCCAAAGGCACCCTGGAGACGGGGGGCGTCGAGGTTCTTGAGAGTCTCGGTGTTGAGCGCCAGCTTTTTTGCAATCTTTCTCATCACAGGCTCCTTCCCCGGTCGAGGATGGGTCCGCCCACCCTATATCCAGGAGATCGTGTCATCAAATCAGCCAACCGGCAATTGGTGTGACGGGCGCGGGCCACGGCACCTTCGTGATGCAGGCCCGACGCGAGTGAGGCTTTGCGGCCAGCCCGAGACGTGCTACCCTCCTTTATTAAGCAGATCACCAGCTAGTGGCTTTGGGCTGTCTTGGCAGTGCCACGCTGAGCACCTTTGCAAGGAGCTGCCGGCGGCAGTCGTGCAGCAACCGACCTATTCCGAGAAAGGAGATGAC
>DATKFK010000330.1:0-6177 GCA_035544375.1 Thermoanaerobaculia bacterium | reverse complement strand
AGAACACCCAGAGCGCCCTGGCTCCGATAGCTCCGCTGGCTCCAATGGCTTCAATGGCTCCGCTGGCTTGCTGACTCCCATGGCTCCGCTGGCTCCAACAGCTCCGCTGGCTCCAATGGCTCCGCTGACTCCGATGGCTTGCTGACTGCGATGGCTTGCCGACTCCGATGGCTCCGCCGCTGACTCCAATCGCCGCCGAGGAAGCCGCGCGCCTGCGCCGGGCGCTGCGGCTGGCCGCCCGCGGCCGCTACCGCACCTCGCCCAACCCGATGGTGGGGGCGCTGGTGGTGGGCCCCGGGGGCGAGGTGCTGGGGAGCGGCTGGCACCGCCAGGTGGGCGGCCCGCACGCCGAGGTCGAGGCGCTGGCCGCCGCCGGCCCGCGGGCGCGGGGCGCCACGCTCTACGTCACCCTCGAGCCCTGCTCTCACTTCGGGCGCACGCCGCCCTGCGCCGACGCGGTGGTGGCGGCGGGAGTCGCGCGGGTGGTGGCGTGCCACGGCGATCCCGACCCGCGGGTCGCCGGCCGCGGGTTCGCGCGCCTGCGCGAGGCCGGCATTGAGGTGGCGGTTGGGCTGCTGGCGGCGGCGGCGGCGCGGCTCAACGTGCGCTTCCTGGTGGCGGCCACCGCGCGGCGGCCGCAGGTGACCCTCAAGTGGGCGATGAGCCTCGACGGGCGGATCGCCACGGCCGGCGGCGAGAGCCAGTGGATCTCCTCGCCGCGCGGGCGGCGCTGGGCCCTGGCGCTGCGCGAGGAGCACGATGCGACGCTGGTCGGCAGCGGCACGGTCCTGGCGGACGACACGCGCCTCGACCGGCGGCTGGGTCTGGCGGGGCGGCCGGGGGTTCGGGTGGTGCTCGACCGGCGCCTGCGGCTGGCGGCTTGGGTCGCGTCCGCGCCGCCTGGCGCGCCGCGGCGCCTGCTCGGCGCTCCCGGTCCGCTGCTCATCTACACCGCCGCCGGCAGCGCCGCCGCCAAGGCGGCGGCGGCGGTGCTCGCGGCCGCGGCGGGCAATGCCGGGACCCCGGAGAGCGCGGCAGCCCGGGGGACGCCGGCGACGGTAGAGGTCATCGCGCTGCCGGCTGTCGAGCCCGAGGCGGTGCTGGCGGACCTCTATCAGCGGGGGGTGCGCGGCGTCCTCGTCGAGGGTGGTGGCGAGGTGCTGGCGGCCTTTGTGGCGAGCGGCCTCTACGATCGCGTGGCGGTGGACTGTGCGCCGCTGCTGATCGGCGGCCGCGGCGCGCCGGGACCGCTCGGCGGCGCGGGCGCCGCCAGCCTGGCCGCGGCGGCGCGCCTCGATCACCTGGGGGTCCAGCGGCGCGGCGGCGACCTGGTGCTGGACGGCCTGCGCCAAGGCTGCCTGGAAGAGCTCCTGGCGGGGCTCCGGGGGTAACCCGTCGGCGTCGTCGAACGTTGGAGACAACATCGCAGGACCCGCACTGGTGCCGGAGCTGTCAGGCTGGCACGCTTACATTCCATGCCTGCCGCCAGACTCGCTGTCACCTCGAGCCCGAAGCTGCCGCGCCGACGACCACACTGCTACGGCTTGCCATCGATTCTCACGTCCCTCACCTGCTTCCAGTGGGCTGCTCCGAGGTCCTCTAGTGAAATCCGCCAGAGCCCATCAGCCGCGAATCGGCCGGCGAGCCAGAGTTGATCACCGCCGAGCGCTGCCGTCATCGGTCCTGAAGAGTCCACCTTCACCCCGTCGAGCAGCACCCGCTCGAGGACGTTTTGCGCAGGGTCGAAGCGATCGAGCGCGAGCCCATCGGCGGTCGATACGACGAGATAGATCTCCCGATCGCAGAGCAGCGCGCGCACGACCGCGCGGGGAACCGCTCCGCCGACGGTGGAAGGGACCGCTTCGACGCCTTGTGCCTTGCGGTCCCGCCCCTCACGTTCCTGCCCTTCCTTCGTCTGCTTCGGCCACTCCACCTCGCCACTGCCGACGACGATCTCACGCTCTGGGCCGTGCGGTTTCTCGGAGGCAGAGACCCTTTGCAGCCGGTAACTGTTCCACGAGGCGAGCCAGATCTCGCCTTTCCTCGTAGTGCAGATCAGGGCGTCCGATTCCGCCTTGCCCTTGGCCAGCACCTCCATCGGGTGCGCCTTGAGCTCAGCTAGCACGGCGAGCTGGTCGGCATGCTTATCCTGCAATTCGTCACGAATCGGCGCCGAAACGACCGGCTGCCAGCGGTCGTCGACGAGACCGAAGACCCGCGGCTGTGTCCGCCTGAAGTTATCCGTGCCATCCGGGGCTGGACCCAATGCCGCGACGGCAACGAGCGGGCCGGATCGTGAATAGGTCAGGGAAGAGACCATCCAGTCCAACCCTGGCGGGCGTTGCTCTTTCTTGAAGTCGCAAAGTGCAACGTCGGACGGCGAGCCCACGGCCCAGGTCGACCCGGTAGGGTCCATCGCCGCCGCATAGGTGAAGCCGGCATCGGACGAGCGGCTGCAGGCGAGCTTGCCCACACGACGATCGAAACGCTCCTCGGGTCCTGGACGGAACACTTCCAGCGTATCCCCCCGCAGGAGGAGGGGATGCCCCTTGCTGTCAGCAGCGAGAAACTGTGTGCCATTCGAGCCTTCGACAGTTGGCCCTTCGCCCCGGGTCGTACGCAGCTTCTCGTAACCCATTGGCACCGACCCGGCCGCTGCATGGGCCTGCGACCTACCTCCGGCCAGGAGCGCCGCACACGTGCAGAAAAGCAGAGCTAGGGATTTTTCGCGCATCGTCATCATTGGCTGGACTCCTGGCTCGAAAAGTTACCCCTCAGTTCCTCTAGAAAGTCTGAATACACTCCGTGTCGCACTGGCAGTCCACCTCACCGGCCACCACGATGCAGGTACAACAGGTGATGCAGAGGTAGTTCCCAAAACGTGTCGATTTGCACGACGTAGAGGCACCCGACGGTGTCGCGAATCCGCCCGGTGGCTGAGCGGGACACATCGCCCCGAAATTCAAGCCACGGACGGCGTCGGCAGCCTTCAACGTGTCGAGGGCAGGTAGCTTCGAGTCCGTGGGGTCGGCTGGGGGGACCGGCCTGCTCTGCGACGCCGCCAGATCGCCAGCGCGGCAGTTGGCGGGCGTGCCTTGCGATACGGCCGGTTCTGCGGCCGCCGCTACACGATTCCCGAGAGCAAAGGTACAGATGCAGCAGAAGACTGCCAGCGCCAGAAGAAATGATCTCATGTCCCTTCCCTTTCGTATGTTAGCACTAACTCGCAGTGGTGCGCGACCCACTCGTGAGCCCACCAGGTGAGGTTTTGCCCTGCTCTCTCACCCGCGGCCGCGGGAGGGCGATGTACTACCTACTTCATTCTATTAGTTGCTCAGGGCCGCCATAAAGCGACAGGCCGGCCTTGTGACAATCTTGTGACAGCGCCTGATCGCCAACTTGCCCACTTTCATTCATGGCCACCTGTCGCTGGCGATGCCACATGACCTGGGCCTTCTCGTGGCGGGCCGGCCTTGGTACATTGGGCCGCGGACGGCGTAGCGGCACGTCTCTAGACGATGTTCACCGGCTTGATCCAGGAGCAGGGGCAGATCCTCGGCGACCCGCGGCCGTCGGGGCAGGGAGGCGTGCGTCTGGACGTCGGGCTTGGCCGCGAGCTCGCTGCCGGGCTCGGGATCGGGGCCAGCCTGGCGGTGTCGGGCGTGTGCCTGACCGTTGTCGAGAGGTCCGCGGTCGCGGTGGTGGTGGAGCTGGCTCCCGAGACGCTGGCCCGCACCACGCTGGGCCGGCTGCGCGCCGGCGCCGCCGTCAACCTCGAACCGCCGCTGCGGGCCGGCGACCCGCTGGGGGGGCACATGGTGCAGGGCCACGTCGACGGCACCGCCACGGTCGTGGCGCGCCGCGATCTGGCCGAGCACCGCGTCCTCGGTTTCTCGCTGCCGCCTGCCCTGGCTCCCTACCTGGTGGAGAAGGGATCGGTGACCGTGGACGGCGTCAGCCTGACCGTCGCCGCGCTCGCGCCCGACCGCTTCGAGGTGGCCCTCCTGCCGCACACGCTGGCCGTGACCACGCTGGGAGCGCTGGTCCCGGGCGATGACGTCAACCTCGAGGTGGACGTGCTCGCCAAGTACGTTCACCGCATGCTCGCCGCCCGCGGCCTCGTGGCGGCGCCGGCACCGGGCGCCACGCCGGTCCCTGCCGTGCCCGCGGCCGCGGCGGAGACGGACCCCTCGCGGTGACCGCCTCTTCCGCCGGCCGCCCGGCGATCGCCGAGGACGCCGGCGGCGCGGGCGCCCTGCGGCTCGCCGAACGCCTGCCGGAACCCGGGCATCTGTGGATCCGGTTTGCGCCCAGGGGTTGGGAAGGGCCGGACCGGCCTTGGCTCGATCTCGCCGCGGGCCGCCTGGGTAGAAGCAGCCGGCGGCCGGCCTCCCCGGTCCAGGCTGCCGCCGGCGGCGACCAACCCGGCTTGGGATCTCTCCTGGGCACCGCAAGCGTTGCCGGCCCGCCCCTCGACGACCTGCTGTACCTGCCGCCGGTGCCGGCGCAGCTTGCCGGCTGGCGCGACGCCTTGGCCGAGCGCGCCCTCGCCGCCGGGACTCCGGTCCTGGTGCAGCTGCTGCCGGGCGACGCGACGCGGCTGAATCGGCCGCCGGCCCCGGGCGGGCCGAGTGCGGTCGTGGTCATCGACCTGCTGGCGGCCCTCCTTCCCGGCGGCGAGGCCCACGACGGCGATGGGCTGGCAAGGCTCATCCGGACTGGCGGGGTGTCTGGAGCGTCCGGGGTCCGCCAGGGGGCCGGTCTCGGCGCTGCCGCCGGCCTCGCCGAAACCGGCTCCACCCTTGCCGGCGTTGCCGCCGATCCCGCCGATGCCGGCGCTGCCGCGGTCGCCGCGGGCCCCGGCGTGGCGGCCGCGGTGTGGCCGCTGCTGCCGGGCATCACCGACGACCCGGCCCTGTGGGAGCGCGCTTGCGCACGCCTCGCGGCCGCCGGCGTCGAATGCCTGCAGGCGGTGGTCCCGGCGTTCGGCCCCGGCGACCGCCGGCGGCTGGCGCAGGGCCAACCGGAAGGAGCCTTCTCGGCCCTCTTCCATCGCCAGCCTGGCCAGCCCTCGGCCGAGCGGGACTTCGCCCGCGCCGCCCATCGCCACGGCCTGGCGCCGTTCCTGGCACGTCCGTTGCCGCACCTGCCGCTGGCGCGGCGCGAAAACCGGCGCCTCGCCGGGCAGCTGGCGCTGATCGCCGAGCTGTGGCTGCGTCTGGGCCGGCCGGTCGAGCGGGCGCAATCGCTCTTCCGGGCGGCGCGCTGGCTCGATGCCACCGCCTACGACGCCGGCTCGTTGAGCCGCGAAGGCAACCTGGGGGTGGTGACCGCGCTGGACCCCCTCGCCCGGCGCGCGGTGGAGGAGGCCGCCGCGGGTGGCGAGCCGGCTCTCCTTGGCGAGCTGATGGCGGAGTACTTGGCGGCGTGACCGCACCATGACCACCCCATGACCACCCTCCCGCATTCCGCCGCCGGCGCGCCGATCGACCTGCGATCGGACACCGTCACCCGTCCGGACGAGGAGATGCGCCGGGCGATGGCGGCTGCCGAGGTGGGCGACGACGTCTACGGCGAGGACCCGACGGTGGCGGCCCTCGAAGCCGAGGCCGCGGCGGCGATCGGGCACGAAGCCGCGCTGTTCGTGCCGACCGGCACCATGGGCAACCAGATCGCCCTCCACCTCCACGGCTCGCGCGGGCAGGAGGTGATCTGCGACGCGCGCAGCCACATGGTGGTCCTGGAAATGGGCGCGATGTCGGCGCTCTCGGGGCTGGTGCCCAGGACCCTCGACTCGCCCCAGGGCTTGCTCGACCCTCAGGCGGTCGCCGCCGCGGTGTCGTCAGGAGCGGGCGGAGCGGACGGAGCGGGCTACCACTCACGCACCTGCCTGGTGGCGGTCGAGAACAGCCACAACCTCGCGGGCGGCAGCGTCTACGACCGCGCGCACCTCGAGGCCCTGCTCGCGGTGGCGGGGCGGCACGGCCTGCCGGCGCACCTCGACGGCGCGCGCATCTTCAATGCCGCCGTGGCGCTCGGCGCATCGGCCGCCGGCCTGGCCGCAGGCTTCAGCTCGACCATGTTCTGCCTGTCGAAGGGCCTGGGAGCGCCGGTCGGGTCGCTGCTATGCGGCAGCCGCGACTTCGTGCGCGAAGGGCGGCGGGTGCGCAAGATGTT